>CAZHSB010000021.1:0-25693 GCA_964534945.1 uncultured Bdellovibrionales bacterium
TTGTTCGCATTGGAATTATGAAAATCTTGGAAATACTTGTTCAGGAGGAACATATGCGTGTTATAGTGCTGCAGGAGATTATAGTATTATATGCCCAGATGCTGTAGCAACCGCAACACCGACGATTACGAGCACCAACACGGCGACAGAAACATACACACCAAGCAATACGATGACTGAAACGTACACACCATCGAACACGTTTACCCAAACGTACACTTCGTCAAATACATTTACTAATACTTACACACTAAGTAACACTTTAACAAATACCGCTACCCTAACCGCAACTGCAACACCAACAATTACGAGCACAAATACGGCGACGGAAACATACACGCCAAGTAATACATTCACAAAGACGTATACACCAAGCAACACGTTTACCGAAACTTATAGTCCGTCGAGTACATTTACCAAAACGTATACGCCATCGAATACACTGACAGAAACTTATACACCATCTCTAACCCTTACCAAAACGTACACTCCAAGTAATACGGTTACTAAAACAAAAACATTTACTTTAACATTAACAATGACACTAACATCAACTCCAATAAATAGGGGGAAAATAGTTGCTCCGCAAACAAAACTGATCATTCCAAGTATGGATAAGAGAACGGATAAACATTTAAGGATGCATTTAGAAAAGTTTATTGGTGCTTCGTTGGAAAGTGAAGTTTTGGCAGATCCAGAAGCTAGCTATAAATATTTAATTCACATAAGAAAATTAAAAAGATTAGGTTATAAAGATGAAAATTATAGACTTGGAAGAAAAAAATTAGCAATAAAGAAAGCAAATGTACATACATTTAAAAATTTAGATAAAGGAATTTACTCTATAAGATATCGAGTAATAATTACCAAAAATAATGTTACAAAAAGGACTAAGTGGACAGGAAGAAACTTAGTGCTTTTTTAAGAAGAATTAATTTTTTATTAAAATATTAATATAATAATGCGAATATACGTTATTTTTTTAGAAAGTTGCTTATTCTTTATTTTTAATTCTTTATACTTTATAATAACTAGAATATGTCAAGTAACACACGAAGTGCAATAAAAATTATAGCTGAAAATAAAAAGGCTTTTTTTAATTATGAAATTTTAGAACATTTTGAAGCTGGGATTGTACTTAATGGCTCAGAAATAAAATCTTTAAGAGAGGGAAAAATAAGTTTAAAAGAATCTTATATTCGTCCGATAGATGGAGAGTTTTTTTTACTTCAAGCGCACATAAATGAATATTCCCATAGTAATGACCTTAAATATGATGCAACAAGAAAAAGAAAATTGTTGATGCACAAAAGAGAAATTTTTAAACTCATATCAAAAATAGAAACAAAAGGTCTTACACTAGTTCCTGCTAAAATTTATTTTAAAAATGGCTTTGCTAAAATTGATGTTGTTTTGGCAAGAGGAAAAAATTTATCCGATAAAAGACGAACAGTTCAAGAACGGGAACAAAAAATAGAAGCAATAAGAGCAATGAAGTTAAAGAGTAATCTATAAAGGTAATAATAGTTATATTTCAAAGGATTTTTATATGTATTTTAATAAATGTTTTAAATTTTTTTGTCCCTTGATATTATTTACGCTTTCTGCGTGTTTTTTCTCTAAAAATATAGATGATATTTCTGAGTCTAATGTTGATAATAAAACGAAAACTGCACGGCTCTTACGATCAATAAAATGTAGTTGGACAAAAGAGGGAGATTTTATAGAATCAGTTCCACAGAATGTAAAAGTTTGCCATGATGAATTTGTAGAAAACTGGAATGACAAATCGACCGAAAAAATGATGCAAATAACAAATAAATACTCAAATTGTCTCTTTTCAATTATAAAAGATTTTCAACAAAGATTTTATTCGACAAAAATAAATTATTTTGATTCAGAGCTTTTAACAAAAAGTGCTAAAAATATAGAGTCACTATATTATAGAATATATTGTAGAGCTTCTTTATGTAACGATGAGTGGAAAGTTATAGCATCTGGTGATTCTGCAAAAATTTATGAGGACTTTTTAAAAAATATGTATGCTATTATTATGGCCGATTTATCAGGAGATGAACATTCTTGCAAAGATAAAAGAAATATTTTACAAAAAGAAATGGAGGGATATTTTTTCTAATTGTCTAAAATTAAAAACGCTTCAATGTAATTAACTTTTTATTTTCTCGTATTAAGCAAACAGTGTCTTTTTCTTTTGGACATTTACAAGATGCGCTGTAGTCTATCAAAAATGGTGGATTTCTTTTAGATTTACAACCTAATTTTGTTATATACAAAACGCCATTCCAACTTGGCCTAAATAGTGGTTCGTGTTTTGTTTGATCATCGCAAACAGTTATATTATTGATTGTTTTTATGTTCTTGGTTTCTCCGGTTATTTGATTTATAGAATTTATCAATAGCGAATCCTTTTCGTTATAGTTTTTATTGAAATTATAATTTAAGAATATATTGAAATTAAAGTATAATAATCCAAGAGTTAAAATTGATATAAAGATCTTACCAAACATTAATAAATTTTTATTTAAAATATTTAAAAGTGAATTTAGGAAAAATGTTGAAAAAATAGTAAAAGCAAAATAAAAAGTTACAAATCTATGCCCTCTTATATAGGCGGTTGAAGCAAGAGGAACGGCAAACGATACCATGGATATAGATAAGAAAAAAGAATAGATAAAAGCATTTTCTTTAAAATTTTCTTTTAGTTTATGATTAGTTTTCTTAAAAAGCATAAAAAGAATAGATAAAAGAATGCAAACAAATAGTATAGTAAATATATCTAAACAAGCGGTGTCGCTTTGTACTTCAGAGATATATGAATTGTACTTTGGAAAATGAAATAAAAAATGTAATTCACTTACTCTATCTTTTATGTGAGATAATAAATCTGACAACGGTTGATGACCTACATATATAGAAATGCTCTCGCCTCGCGCTACAAAAAGAGAAAGATTAGCTTTAACCATCGGGTGCATTAACTTTAAAATGACAATAGATAGCGTGGTCCCGAATAAATATGAAATTAAATATTTTCTATAATATATGCAAAGATATATAAATAAAAAACAATAAATAAAAATGCTTACAGGCCTAGAAACACAAAATACCTCATAGCCAACATTAAGCAAGACAAGGGGAATAATTAGTGAATAAAAATGTGGCCAAATTCTGTCCTTTTCTTTAATTGAATAATAAAAATAAACAACGAGTAATGAAGATAAACTAATCCACATTGCGGACGTGAGAGTTAATTTGAATTCAAAGAAATATGATAAAAATTGTGGTGAAAATGTATAAAAGGTCAAAATAAATAAAATAAGGGGCAATGTAATTTTAAGTTTAAATAAAAGCATCGCTAAGCAAATAATAGACATTGCCAAACAAAAAATCGCCGCTAGTCTGTGAGTTACTCTTGGGTTTACATAATTGTAAAGAAGTTTTGATGGGGCAGTAAAAATAAGGCTGTCTTCACGAGTGGTGGCTACAGCATTTGTAATTGTATCTTTTTTAAAAACATCATCAAAATTGCAAACATATCCTAATTCATTGTCAAGATGAGAAAAACCGTAAAGTTCCATGACATAAAAGTTACTCATATCTAATAAACGATAGGAGATTAACGAAATAAAAATGATACAAAATAAAAATACAATGAATTTTTTCATACAAGTTATATTATAAAACTTTTATCATAAATGGTATTCTAAAACTGTCTTTTAAGTTAAAAAGGTCTATTGTCAAAAATATAAAACTTTTATAACCTTTAATAGTAAATTTTAATTAAATTTTTTTGTTTTTAGCCAAGGAAGGCAAAATGCTTATATTAACAAGAAAAGCTGGTGAAAGTATTTTTATCGGCGATCAGATAAAAGTAACAATGCTTGATACAAAAGGAAGTCAAGCAAGAATTGGGATAGAGGCTCCTTCTCAATATAAAATATATCGGGAAGAGATCTATTTGCAGATTTTAGAGGAAAATAAAATAGCTGCTAATCTTTCTTCAAATTCTGAACAAAATTTGTCAGTGTTGGAGAAATATATTAGTGACAAGAAAGAAGAAAATCCCCTTGTTACAAATAGTAGTAAATTAGTAGCGCATAAAAAATAATTTTGTTGCAGGAAAAATTATGTACGAAAATAGTGAAGAAATTATAATAAGTAGTTCTCGATTTGGGGATTTAACAGTTCCCAAGGATAGCCTAATTTATTTCCCTTCTGGGTTGATCGGGTTTCCTAAAAGCACAGAATTTGTAATGCTTGAGCACAAGGCTCCTTTTTCTTGGCTTCATAGTGCCACTGATCCATCGTTGGCGTTTGTAGTAATTGATGGTTATGAGTTTGGCGCCGAGTATTCTTTAAAGCCACCACTAAATGATCCTCTTTGTGATTTTAGAGAAGATGATGAATATGCAATTTTAATAATAGTTACGATAAGAAAAGATTTAAGTCAAACAACAGCAAATTTAAAAGCACCATTATTTGTTAATTTAAGAAATAGAAAAGGCATACAGGTTATTTTTGATGATCCAAAGTATTCGACAAGACATCCTTTGTGGAATAAGGAGGATGTTGAGAAAGAGCTTGAAAATGAAAAATAGTGTGACCGTTCTGAATTTATAAATTTATAAATTTTTCCATGTGTTAGTCCATTATAAAAAGTCAATATTTTTTGATTTTGTATAATCATAAAATTGCTAATTATTGAAGAATATTAGATAGTCTTTTATAGAAAATCATCAAAAACATGAAAAAAATACTTTAGACTTTAATATCTTTAGTCGATTTATCTAATAATTGTGATAAAAGAAGGATAATGTATGGATACAGAATTCCCTATAAATATAGCATCAAATGGTGAGGCTATAATAGATATTACTGAAGATTTAGATACTGAAGCCGCAGGAGAAGCTTTAAGAATTGCGTTTAATGATCTTGTAGAAAAAAATAAAAAATATATAACGCTTGATATGTCAAAAGTTGAAATCATTAATAGTTATGGGATAGGGAAAATTCTAATTTGTTATAAAAAACTAAAAGAGGAGGGAGGAAAATTAACTATTTTGTCTTCTCAAGGATTTGTTAAAGAAATTTTTGAATTGTTAATGCTTGATAAATTGGTTGAATTGAAATAAGGAAATTTTATATGGCGTTAAAATTTAGGTTGCGCGGTCTTGCTGAAACTTTTGTAGAAAATATTACTTGTCCTCATTGTGGGGTTAGTGGCTCTGACGATAATGATTTTTTAACAGACTTATCAAAAGTAACATTTATGGGAATTGTTATTGTCGCGCAATGTAAATCGTGTGGAGAAATTTTTGTTCCTGAAAATCAACACTTAGGAATAGTTGATTACCATGCATTAAAAGATGCTGTTATTAAAGATTCCGACGAAACAGGAGATGCAATTTATAAAGACATTTCTAATGTAAAGTTATCTGCTGAAAAATTAAATTATGAAAGAAAGTCAGGCCTTTTGTAATAATGGCGGAGAGAGGGGGATTCGAACCCCCGATACGCTATTAACGTATGCACGCTTTCCAAGCGTGTGTCTTCAACCACTCGGCCACCTCTCCATAAAAGACATTATATATACTAAACGATTTAAGAAAATATTAAAATCCTTTTCCTCGTATTTTTAAAGTTGAATCTTCATTTTGAGTTCCAAAATATAGCATATCACCTAAAATCCAACCATATTTGTCATCAGCGCTTTTTACCCGATACCATGCACCATGATTCTTATCTAATTTTAATTTTGTATTAGCTTTTACTAAATAAATTAATTTTGAAGATAATGACGGTAATGTATGAAGGGTAACATCATTTGCTACGTATACAAAAGAATCTGTCGGAGAAATTTCATCGAAATAATCATAAGAAATTGTGTACAATTGTTTATTAATAGTTTTTCTTGAATTTTTTAAATTTTCAAGTTTAGATTCTTTTAGTATTAAATCTGCCTTTTTAATATTTTCATTAAGATTAGGAAAATCATTTTTTAATTCTACTTGTTGTAAATTTTCTTTCTCTACTTTAGCATTTTCTTTTATATATCCTGCTACTGGTTGCTTTTTCACTTTTTTATCAGTTGTAAGTTTTTGTGTGATTTCCTTTTCCTGAGATTTCTTTTTTTCATTAACTGTTTTTTCAGCAGGATTTTTTAACATATTCAAAATTTCAAGTTCTCTATTTTTTAATGATTGTAATGTATCTGAGGCGATAGCATTTTGAGCGCAAAAAAATAAAATAATGAATGCAAAATAAAAATTTTTCATAGTACGACACCTAAAAGATTTTGATAACTTATTGTAAGAATGTTTGTAGAACCTATTGTAGAAGAAATCTATTTGAAATTAAAGATTTTTGAAAACCGTTTAAGACACACTTTCCTGCAAGTTATTTTCGATTATCAAAATATGTAACATAATTTTTTTATTTTAGGAGTTTTTATATGAAATGGCAAAGACAAAATGGCTTTACGCTTTTAGAGTTATTGATAACTATGGGAATAATTATGATTTTAGCAAGTATAGCAGTTCCTGCTTATAAGGATTATAGGAAAAAAGCCTTTGATATTAGGGCACTTTCTGATTTAAAAAATATAGCAACTGCAGAAGAGCTTTATTTTCTTGATAATGAAAAATATTTTGCTTGCCAGGAAAACGCATGCTTAGATCTGCCGAGCATTCAAGCAATTTCCACGGGAGTAAAGATTTTGGTAACAACGACAACAGACGCTTTCGTCGTAAAATCAAAACATTCCTCAAGCGATAAAGAGTTTGTTTTTGATAGTGCAAAGGGGATAATTGAATAATTGTAAATAGATCATATGGAATTAAGAAAATAAAGAAGAAGAGAGGTCTAAAAAACATTAAAATATTTAAAAAAACCTCTCTTTGTCAAAATACGATGACTTATTCACCGTCGTGAAGTTGCTTGTATTCAAATTTATACCCTCTCAAATATTGAGAAGGAATAATTCCCCTTGAAAGAAAAGGCTCAATGTCCCCTTCTTTCAAAAGAATTGTAAGAAATGGTCTAAGAGACTCTTGCATATTTCTCAACATGCAATTTTTCTTTTTTTCCAGTTTCTTAACTGTTTCTTTGAATCGTTCACCTTTTTTTTCGCTTCTGAGTATAAACTCAACGAAATCGAAATTATCGAATTCTTCAGAATCCGATAAAAACTGGTCTCGCAACAGTACGTAATGTTGTAAGAATTCCTCTTCCTCTTTTGTGAGAGGATTTTTTTTCCCCTCACAAGTTTCATAGGCGACAGTCAAGAATATCTTGATTGCCAGTTCCAATTTTGTGTTTTCTTCTTTAAAGTTCACTATTGATAACTTCCTTTCTTTGCCCAGAAATTACTTTATCTAACCTCTAATACTCTCTTCTTCCCAAGCTCTGAATGATATCACGTAAAGAATAATTAAGAAAATAAAAAAATAGCAAATATGCTTTTTAAATCAGAATATTTGCTATTTTTATTAGATAACTTTGTAAGTAGTAAAAAAGATTAAATGGAGCTAGCGCCCGAATTATCTACTACGAAACTTGTATTTTCTGAGAACGCAATACTTGGAAAGAACGTTTTGTCTCCCGCAAGACAATCATCTACAGTTCCTGATGATGTTACTCCGAAAACTCCAAGAGTCCCATTTACATACCCAAATGCAGGACCTCCTGAATCTCCAAAACAGACATTTGTATGTGTTTCATTATATGGCAATACAAACCCTGAGCTAAATACTTGACTTACAACCATATATGCAGCTTTTAGTGTTTCGGTATTTCCGTTATCATCTTGTCCATATCCTGCGACAATCAACTCTTCTCCTAAAACAGGGGCTCTACTGGTTATAACAGGTATTGGCTTAATATCAAAAGTTTCTCCTATACGTACAAGGGCTAAATCGTTCCTATCGTAAGATGCAGTTGAAGATGGTGATGAGTTTTGTCCATACTTAGAATGAATTGCATAAGCTATCGCAGAATATTTTTTACTTCCAGCAATAACTTGGATAGATGATACGCCACTTGAAAAACAATGTGCTGCAGTAAGCACTGTGTTTCCACTTATAATTGTTCCCGAACAAATATAAGTTCCTGAAGAGTTCGTTGTTAAGAGTTCTACAATTGCAGAATTTTTTGTTGAACACGTGACTCCGCCTATAATTTTTAAACGGCTCTTAATTCCAAGCTCTTCGCAAGCTGTTGAATTTGTATTATTACTATTATTATCATCGTCATCATCGTCTGTGCAAGCTGAAAATATTGGTAATAATGCAACTAAAAATAAGAAAAAAAGTTTTTTCATGAATTTCCCTTTTAAGGCTTATTTTAAAATAGCCTTTAAATAATTAATTTTTAATCCTTGAGAAGTAAAAAGTCCCTCGAATTCTGTCTTAATATTGTTTTCAATATAAGGGCTATTATATAAATCATTAGTATATTCTACAATATTAAAATTTTTATTATCTTGAATTATTTTTGCTGATTCTAAAAAACGTTCTGTATGATCTGTTTTATATAAAAACTCACCATTTTTTACTAAAAGCGCCGATAATGTTTCAAGAAAATCTCTAGATACTATTCGGTGCTTTTCCCATTTAGATTTAGACCAAGGATCCGGAAAGTTTAAAAAAAGTTTATTTATTGACTGCTTTTTCATCCAAAAATTTAAATTCCTAGCATCATTTCGTATAAGTACGATATTTTTAAGGTTTTCTTTTGATGCTTTTTTAGCAGTCATAAAAATGCGTTTAAACCTAAGTTCAAAACCGATAACTATTGAATTGGGATTTTTTCTTGCTAATTCAAGAAGATGCATGCCAGAGCCAGAACAAATTTCTACAATAATGTTATTAAAGAGATCAAGTTTTTTTCCTAGAAAATCTTTTTCAGAATCTTCTATCTTATTGTAATAACAAGGAATAATGTATGAATCAAGTTCCTTTAATCTATCAACATATGGGTTTACAGAATCTTTCATAAAAGTTATTCTACAATAAGTTAAGAAAGTTATCAAAAGTTCTGTGAAGCATTTTTTAATCTTTGATTGACTAAATTAAAGATGGAATGCTTTTTTTTATAGGTAAAATTATGAAGAAGTTTTTATTAACGTTATTAGTTGTTGCTATATCAGGTTGTACGACATTAGGCTCTATGTTCTCATCACTTGGGGCAGGAGCATTGTCTGGAACGGCATTAGGTGCTGGAACGGGCGCAATTATTGGTGCTTCTATTGATAATGGAAATGCAGGAGAGAGCGCTTTATTAGGTGCTGCTATTGGGCTTGTCGCAGGTGGAATCACGGGGGCAATAGTTGAAAATCGAAGTGAAGAACATCAAAGAAAAGAATTTTTAGAGAAAGTAAGATACAACCAACAAGATACTTATGAAAGAGAACGAGAGATTGACGAGTTAAGAAAGCAAGTAGAAGGTGAGATTCCTCACGGATTACCATCTCAAGAAACTAAAAAATACTTGTATACAGGTGAATAATCTTAATAGTGAATAATTTTAAGACAACCGACAATTGTCGGTTGTCTTATTAAGATTAAGATGCAAGGGCCTCTTTAGAATTTTTTCCACTTCTTAAAACTTTTTTAGGTTTATCCCCGTTTTTTATTACTTTATCATTTATTACAATTTCTTTAATTTCTGGGTGACTTGGAATATCGAACATTGGATCAAGCATAACTTTTTCTACAATGGTTCTTAATCCTCTTGCGCCAGTTTTCTTTTCAAGAGCTTGTTTGGCAATTTCTTCTAATGCATTTTTTGTTACTTGTAAATTAACGTTACTCATTGAAAGAAGTTTTTCGTATTGCTTAATTAAAGAATTTTTTGGTTCTGTTAAAATCTTTATAAGAGCAGGCTTATCTAATTCTTTTAGTGTTGCGATGACAGGAACTCTACCTATAAATTCTGGGATCATTCCATATTTTATAAGATCATGACTTTCAAGATGTTCTAAGATGTTTTTATCACATTCATCTTGTTTTTCAACTTTGGCGCCGAAACCAAGATTCTTTTTTCCAATTCGTTGATTAACGATTTTTTCTAATCCATCAAATGCACCACCAATGATGAATAAAATATTTTTTGTATTTACTTGAATAAAATCTTGTTGTGGATGTTTTCTTCCTCCTTTTGGAGGAACATTGGCTACAGTTCCTTCGATTAGTTTTAGTAATGCCTGTTGTACGCCTTCTCCCGAGACATCTCTTGTTACAGAAGGAGAGTCACTTTTTCTTGCAATCTTATCAATTTCATCAATATAAATAATGCCTCTTTCTGCCTTTTCTACATCGTAATCTGTTGCTTGTAAAAGAGATACAAGGACATTTTCAACATCCTCTCCGACATATCCAGCCTCAGTTAAGCTTGTGGCATCTGCTATTGTAAAAGGAACATCTAAAGTCTTTGCTAATGTTTGAGCAAGCAACGTTTTTCCGCTACCTGTTGGCCCAATTAGTAAAATATTTGATTTTTGAAGTTCAACATCATGTTTTGATTTTAAATTGTTTTCAAGTCTTTTGTAATGATTGTGAACTGCAACTGACAAAACTTTTTTTGCATATTCTTGACCGATAATGTATTCATCAAGATTTTTCATGATTTCTAAGGGAGTAGGGATCTTTTTTGGTTTATCTAAATCAAGCTCGTCGAAATCTTCATCTAAAATTTCAGCGCAAAGTCCAACGCACTCATCACAGATGTATACTCCTGGGCCTGCTACTAATTTTTTCACTTCACTTTGATGTTTTCCACAAAATGAACAAAACAAATTATCATCAATCATATCAGTTGACATAACAACAATCCTTCTAAAAAACTATCATTTAAAAACATTCTGATTATAAGATGTCATGACATAAAATATGGTTTATTTTTAATTGTAAAAATTTTTTTACATTTAAAAAAGAAACGATTTTAATTCTATGATAAAAATGATTGTATTTTTCTCTTTTTGAATTGTACCAAGTTTGTTACAATTCAAAACAAATTATTGATTTTATAAGGCGTTATTATGGAAGATTGTCAATTTCAGATAAAAGATAGGGTGGTACGAATAAATGGAAAAAGTTTGCAGGGTACTATTGCGGAACTTCGATATGAATTAAGGAAATCTGCCCAGAAAGAAGATGAGCCATTAGAGCTCATGGTTAAAGTTTTATGGGATAATGGGGTAGAATCTTTCCTTAGTCCTGAATCATTAAAAAAAATATAAAATATTATGATGCGTCGCAAAACCTGTCTAGGCATTTTTGCTATTTGTCTCGTGACGTATCTAGTTTGCTTTTTTTTCTTTTCAAGTAATTTTGATAAAAGAGAAAAAAATGAAGTTTTGTATTCAATATATTATATTAATTTATTAGATAAGTCGGATAATGATGCGGATAAAATTATAAAAAATCTTCTTAAAAAAGATGAATCTCAGATTTATATAATAGAAAGCAATAATAAAATAAAAATTGATACTCCAGATAGTTTTTTCAATTATCAAAAAAAGCTTTCAAGCAGTCTGCTTATTTTATCAAAATTTAAACTAGGAAAAAATAAAACAGATTTTTTTGAACATTTTTTAACACCTGCATTTACAGGGATTATCCATTTTCCGTTAAAAAAAGTTTTATTTTCATTTTTTTCTTTTGAGCAATTGCCTGTAACAAATGAATCAGAATATTTTAAGAGAATGCTTATAACAAAGAGAGTTGAAACATGTTTTTGGAGAAGAAAAAAATCAGGATTAATTATAGCAAAGTGGGGAACCGGTAGTCTTCGTTCAAAGATAAGAAAATTAAAACGAACAAATAAAAGATATAGAATTTTTTCATTATCGAAAACTCCATGCGTATTTAAAACTAATAATTTAAAAGTTTTTGATATAAAACAAGAGCAATTTGGATTTAAAATCTATGTTGGAAATAAATAATTTTACTAATTAAAAAAGAGAAATTGTACTTGTTGTTGAATAATATTTATCGTATTTTTCACCTTTTTCCGACTTGGACACTTTGAGGCAAGATGTTAATTTTTTATGAGGGCACTAAATTTCAAATTCTAAATTCCTCAACATCTTAATCTTTAGTTCTCTTTCACATTTTCATTATTATTTTCAATTAAATACGAAAATTTTCTAAATTTTTCGTAGGGCATCTCAACACTTCATATCCCTCTTTTTTCCCCTTTACCGTCAAAGTAAGGAAAAAATAAAATTTTTTGATAAAATTAAAAAAAATTAATTTTCCTTAAGGAGTGGCAGATGGTTACCAAAAAGATTGAAGAAATTTTTAGTGGTAATATCCATTACTTTTTCAAATGAACACCCTTTTATTTCTGCTAACTTTTTTGCAGTATAGAGAACATAAGAAGGCTCGCACCTAGTTCCTCTAAAAGGCTCTGGAGTCATATATGGAGCATCTGTTTCTATCATGATTTTTTCTAGAGGAATTTGTTTTACTACATCTCTTACTTTGTGGGCATTTTTAAATGTGATTACACCTGTAAATGAAACAATAAAATTCATATTTTGAATTTTATTAAAAATTTCTATTGATTCTGAATAACAATGGAAAACCCCACCTATTTTTTGAGCTTCCATCTCTTGTAATATTTCGACACAGCGTTTCCCTGCATTTCTACAATGTATAACAAGAGGTTTTTTAAATTCATGTGCTAGTTCTATGTGCTTTCTAAAAAGATTTTCTTGATTATTAAAATCTGACCAATCTTTATAAAAATCAAGTCCTGTTTCTCCTATTGCAATTGTATGAGGACTTTTAATTAAACGTTTTAGTTTTTCTTCATCGAGTTTAGTGTCTGCATCTTGCGGATGTTGTCCAACTACTGCAAAAATAAAAGGATATTTTTTAGCAAGATTTACGGAGTGTTCGCTTCCTTCTAATATATTGGTTCCGCCGACGTTTACTATATATTTTATATTTTGTTTTCTAGCCCTATTTATAACATCATCTCTATCAACATCAAATTCAGTGCCATCAATATGTGTGTGAGTATCAATTAAAAAATTATATTTTTCCATGATAAAATAATAGCCTTTTTTCGTTTATTTTTAAATTAGATGATATATTAAATTATCCATCCGCCACCTAAAACTTCGTCGTTTTTTGTATAAAAACTTGCAAGCTGACCATGTGTTGCTGAAAAAACAGGTTCTAAAAAATTAATTTCTATATTCTGATTGTCAATATATTTAAGAATAGCTTCTTGCCCGTTGTTGTTATAACGAATTTTACATATAATTTTTTCTTTATCTGGAATAGGAGATACAATCCAATTAACATTTGTAACCAAAATTTTTTTACAATAAATATCTTCTTTTTGGGAAACGATAACATCACAAGATTTTGGATCAATACTTTTTACATATAGAGGATGTGGAGCAGAAATTCCAAGCCCTTTTCTTTGACCGATTGTATATTTATAAAATCCATCATGAGATTTTAAAATTTTATTATCTAAATTTTTGATATTTCCTTTAAAATTTTCTTTATTATAAAATTGTTCAATAATTTTATAATGCTCACTAGAGTTTACAAAACACAAATCTTGGCTTTCCTCTTCTTTTTTTATTTGTAAATTATTTTTTAATGCAAGATCTCGCACCTCATCTTTTGAAAAAGAGGATAGGGGAAAAAGTGTTTGAGATAAAACTTCTTGGGTTAAAAGAGAAAGAAAATATGATTGATCTTTTTTTTGATTATCTGCTTTATATAAATGATAAATGTTTTTTTCATCTTTAATAATTTTCGCATAATGCCCAGTAGCCATGTAAGAAGCGCCTAAAATTTTTGCCTGTTCTAATAAAACACCAAATTTAATTTTTTTATTACACATAACGCAGGGGCTAGGGGTTTTCCCTTCAATATAGCTTTTTATAAAATACGAAATGATTTCTTTTTGAAAAATATCTTTTATATCTATTATATAGTGTTTTATCCCCAACATATCAGCAATATGGGCGGATTTATCTTTTATAATGTTTTCATTATGTTCTGTCATTATTGCAGTAATGCCAAAAACATCATACTTTTCTTTTAAAATTAAAGCAGTAATAGCACTATCAACGCCACCACTTAAACAAATTGCCACTTTTTTCATATAAAAATCCATTGAATAAACGTATAAAATACGATACTTCTTAAGTATTGTTTGTTTTTTGTCGAAAGACAATAGATGATGAATCTTTATAATAGTATATAAAAAAAGGAAATTATGGCCGGAGGTTTTACTAGACAAATAAGAGGATTAGGTGGAGGAGGCGGTAGCTCTTCTAGTAGTAATGCAAATACTACATCTGACAATTACTCATATTATGTTAGATCAGAAGAACAAGAATCATATAAAAGAAAAAATTCCGCATGGGATCCAGGGAGATCTTTTGCAGATCAACATAAAGGAACTATAAAAAATGAAAATCATGGTGCTTTAATGTCAAATCCTATAGAACATTTTAAAAAAGATGCCTTGGCAAGTGAGATGCCTGGTGTAAAAATCTATCCTAGTGATCAGTATAATTCTAATGCAGGTATTACTTCGATGGATCCAACGACAGGGGATAATCAGCTATCAAAGTTTGAAGAAGATTTACTTATAAAGAGGGGGCTAAAAACTATACATCATGATAATTCCCTCTTTTCGAGATATTCAGGGACAATAACGAAAATAGGGCTTTTGATTGTATTATGTATCGCGGGGACAATGTTAATAAATGGTCCATCAGGAAGTAAAAAAGATGAACCTAAATACTATTATGAAGAAGACGATTTTTAGTATATAAAGTTATCTTCCTTCTTTTTTTATGACCGTTGCTATTTCTCTTATATAAGTTGTTTGAAGAACCTCTTCTAATGGTATAGAAAGTTTATTTCTCCAATTAGGATATTCAGTATAAGTTCCAGGTAAATTCATCAATAAATCACTTTCAATTAAATCATCTAATTGGCTTAGCATTAAAACACAAGGAGTTCTTGCGGCTAAAGAATGGAGTGCTAAATTTACTTCTTTTGTATATTCACCATGGATATATTTTTCAGGAAGATAAATATTTTGCATTTTTAAAATTAAGCTTAAAGAATCTTTTTCTTTTTCACGGTTTTTAAAAAACTTTTCAGCAGTCTTTGAATCAAAAACATTAATTCTTTTTCTTTCATCAATATCTTTTGCATACCAAAATGCTTTAAGTGGTGGAGCATCGTGAACTGATGTCACTACTAAAGCTTCTTTTGGATATTTTTGAGGAGGTTTAAAATCTGTCCCCTTCTTTTCATAAATTAACACTCTATAAGATAATAAGAGCTTTTTACTCATTTCTTCTCTAATTTCTTCTGGGACAGTTCCCATATCTTCGCCGATAATTAAACATTTATTACGTTGACTTTCTAATGCAACAATTCCAATCAAATCTTTTAACGGATATTTTACATAAACTCCATTTTTTGCAGAATCTCCTTCTGGAATCCAATAAAGGCGCATAAGAGACATAACATGATCTATCCTAAGAACATTTGCATATTTCATTTGATCTTGTAAAAGTCGAATATATGGTTCATAACATCTTTTTTTTAATTTATTTGGATCAAAACAACCAACATTCCAATCTTGTCCGTTAAAATTATAAAAATCAGGAGGTGCTCCAATATTTATATTATGTGCCATTATATCTTGATTTGCCCAAGTTTCTGCACCATCTTTTCTTGCTCCTAAAGCCATGTCTAAATAAATACCAAGAGGTAATTTCTTTTCTTCTGCTTCTTTTGAAATCAACAATAATTGTTCTTCTGCGAGAAATTGAATGTATAAATAAAATTTTATTGTATTTTCATGATTTTTTGCAAAATCTCTTACAGTGCTGTTGCTAGGCTGCCTAAGTTCTTTTGGCCAATTTTTAAATCCCCAAAATTTTGTTGAATCTTTATGTAAGCTTTCTTCAATACTTTCAAAAAGCGCCCAAGTAAACGCCCCAAGATTTGATTCGCAAAAAGTATTAAATTTCTTTTCTCGATCAGTATTTTTTCCAAAGTGATTTTTCTTAAATGTATTATATAAAATTTTTAAGATACGAATTTTTAAATTTTTTGTTTTTTCATAATCTACTAAATGATTAGCTTGTAAATTTTTTAATTCTCTTTGGAAATCTTCTTTCATTACTTCTTCTTGAGCTTCAAAACTATCTTTAAATTCTTCAGTTAATCCTAAATCAATATATAAAAATTCAAGTGCATTTCTTGAGCTCGGATAATAAGGACTCTGTCCTCTAATATCATGTGTTGCTAATGCGTGAAGAGGATTACAACCTACAAAACTTGCACCAACGTCAGATGCAATATTAACAAGTTTTTTTAAATCACTAAAATCTCCAATTCCCCAGTTCCAATAGGAACGTAAAGAATAAAGTTGTGCACTAATTCCCCATAATTTTTTTTCTTCTTCCAAACAAGGAGGAACATAACAAGTTTTCGGTGTTGAAATAATTTTACTTGAACATTCAAAGTTTTTAGTTTTTATATTGATTGTATGGTATCCAAGAGGTAATTTTTCTTGAATTTGAAGTTTGTAAGAAAGATAAGTTTTTCGATTAAATACAAAATTTTGTGCAATCTTTAAATCATCTTTTTTTACTTTATTTGATATAATTTTTTTATTTTCTAGTTCGATGGACCAAACAAGATCATCCCAATCTTCGGTGTTTAAGCAATTGATAGTTATTTCTAAAAAAGGATCGTCTTCCGATAAGACATAAACATTATCTATATGTTTTCTTGCTCGTCTTAATTTAAATCTCTGAATTGCACCTTCGATTTGCTTGGGAGTTTCTGCATTAATGCCCATGGCATTTAATATTTTTAAAAGCTCCTGTTTAGTGGCTACCCTTTTTTTATCCCAAAAATCCGTATATTCTGTCTCAATTCCGTATAACTTCGCTAATTCTTGAAGTTTTTCCATAAAAAAATAAGGGGTGACTAAAACCATTTAAGACTCACAACAAAAAAGAATTTTTCTCATTATATATAAGTAATATATTTTTTAAAGAATTTTAAGAATTACATAAAACGAGGTTTTATAAAAAAGATAAAAATTTCAATATTTTTAAAAATTATTTTTTCTCTTTAAAGCTTTTAGCGTTCCAAATGTCTTTACAATATTCTCGTATTGTCCTATCTGATGAAAAATATCCCATTCTCGCGACGTTCAAGATGGACATCTTTGCCCAAGTATCTTGATTCTTATAAGCGCTTTGAACTTTTTCTTGGGTTTCAATGTATGATGCAAAATCAGCGAATAAAAAGTATGTATCTTGACTTAGTAAAGAATCTACAAGAGGTTTAAACATATTGGAATCTCCGTTTGAAAAATATCCAGAAGAGATTTTATCAATAGTTTCTCTTAATTCGTTATTTGAGTTGTAGTAATCACGAGGATAATATCCTGTATTTCGTAGTATATTAATTTGATCAACATTTAATCCAAAAAGGAAAAAGTTTTCTGGATGAACAGCTTCTCTTATTTCTATATTTGCACCATCTAGTGTGCCGATTGTTAATGCACCATTTAAAGAAAATTTCATATTTCCTGTTCCAGAAGCTTCTTTACCTGCTGTTGAAATTTGTTCTGAAAGGTCAGCTCCTGGATAAACTTTCTCCCCGATGCTGACAGAAAAATTTTTCAAGAAAACAACTTTTATTTTATTTCTTATATTTGTGTCACTATTTATGACATCTGCCACACTGTTTATTAATTTTATAATAAGCTTTGCCATATAATATCCTGGGGCTGCTTTCCCACCGAAAATAAATGTTCGTGGGTAAATATCTGCATCAGGATTTTTCTTTAATCGATTATACAAGGTAATAATATATAAAACATTTAAAAGTTGTCTTTTATATTCATGAATTCTTTTTACTTGTACATCAAAAATTGATTCATAATTTAACTTTATACCGTTAGTATGAAAAATGTATGTGCCTAAATTTTCCTTATTTGTCGCTTTTATTTTTTTCCATTCTTCAACGAACTCTTTATCGTTTACGAATTTTTCAAGCTCCTTTAATTGATCTAAATCCTTTAACCAATTTTTTCCAATTTTCTTCGTAATTAATGAAGTAAGTCCTAGATTTGAAATCATTAGCCATCTTCTTGGTGTAATTCCGTTTGTTTTATTTTGAAAACGTTCAGGCCAAAGGTCATAAAAATCTTTTAACAAATCTTTTTTGATAAGTTCTGAGTGAAGTTTTGCAACTCCATTTATCGCATGACTTCCAACAGTAGCAAGATGTGCCATTCGTATTTGCTTGCCTTCTCCTTCCTCGATCAAGGACATTCTTGAAATTTTATCTCCATCATTTGGAAATTTTCGTTTTAATTCTTCAATGAAATAAAAATTAATGTCATAAATAATTTCTAAATGACGAGGTAAAAGTTTTTTAAATATTGAAACAGGCCATTTTTCTAAAGCTTCTGATAAAAGAGTGTGGTTTGTATAACCGCAAGTTTTTACCGTTATATTCCAAGCTTTGTTCCATTCAAAATCATATTCGTCTACCAAGATTCTCATAAGTTCCGCTACGGCAATTGCAGGGTGAGTATCATTTAACTGAATTGAAATATATTCATAAAGCTTATTAAGCCCATTATCTTTTTTCGAATAGATTCTTATAATGTCTTGCAAAGAACAAGAAACGAAAAAATATTGCTGTTTCAATCTTAATTCTTTTCCTTGTTCTGTTTCATCATTTGGATATAAAACTTTAGAAATATTTTCTGAAGTAGTTTTTTCTGCTACAGCTTTAAAATAATCACCTTGATTAAAAACTGCAAAATCAAAATCTTTTGTAGTTCCAGCACTCCAAAGTCGTAATGTATTTACATTCTCTGTTTGAAAACCAGGCATCAAAGTATCATAAGGAGTTCCTAAAATTGATGTTTCAGGAATCCAACGTTTTTTTCTCTTCCCATTACCATCAGTAAATTCTTCAGTGTATCCTCCGAACTTTACCTCTACGGTATGTTTTGGCCTTTCAATTTCCCAAGGATTCCCCCAACGAAGCCATTTATCTGCTTTTTCTACTTGCCATCCATTTTGAATATCTTGTTCAAAAATTCCGAATTCATAACGAATCCCATAGCCAATAGCGGGGACATCTAATGTTGCAAGAGAGTCCATAAAGCATGCAGCTAAACGTCCCAAACCACCATTTCCAAGAGCAGGTTCTGATTCTTGATCTAAAAGGCCTTCTGGAGTTAAGTTAAAATCTTTTAGAACCTCGTTTACTTGTTGCCAACAGCCTATGTTTAAAATATTTTTATTTAATTGTTTTCCAATTAAGAATTCGGCTGACAAATAGCAGACTAATTTTGCATCACTTTTAAAATGCGCCTCTCTAGATTGAATCCATCTGTGCATCAACCTATCACGAATTGTCTTGGCAAGTGCCATAAAAAAATCATATTTTAATGCTTTTTTTTCTGTGGTTCCTTGATCGTAAAAAAGATGGTCCAGTAGGGCGCGTTTCAACGTCTCTGTACTCATGCCTGTCCTATCATCTTCGACAACAATTTTTACATCTTTTTTCTCCGTAAAATATTCATTTGGAATTGTTTCATTATAATCTTGGAAAATAGTGGTTTTGGAGTCAGACATAAATAACCTCTTTAAAAAATTAGAAAATCTTTTCGATTATAACAATCAAAAGATATTTTAAAAAGAGAATTCATTTATATCAAAACAGTGTTTAATAAAATAGCCTTAATAATTATTATTTTATTAAGGCTATTTTATTTTTTGTGGGCAAAATAATTTATTCTTCGTTGTGTGCGAAGTTTTCTTCTTGATTATCTTCTCCGTCATTTTCTTCTTGTGCGTCTTCTAATTCGTTTGCATCATCTTCTTTTGGAACATTGATTGTCGTAGCTCTTTTAAAACACAAAGGCTTATCATGGAACAAAACATCTTTTAAGGAATCTTCAATAGTGTCTGCATTTTCTTGAGAAAAATCCACGAAAGAATAAATTTTTCTTCCACTAAATCTTCTAATTTTATCAGAAAACTCTGAAGCATTTTCTTCTAAGATTTTTATAAAATCTTTTTCTGAAAAATCATCATTCTCTCCATAACCAATGTAAAATCTAACATCTCTAATTTGTGGTTCTGATTTTTGAAAAGAATGAGCGTTAAAATCATTGTGATTTTCTTCTTTGTTTTCACGTTCTTCAAAAGACTTATTATTATATCTTTCTCTTTTGTCTCGTCTTCCATAAGAATCTGGAAGCTTTACAAAAGAAGTATATAACATGTATTTTATAATATCTTCTTTAGATTCAGAATCATTTAACAAATTATAATAAGCTTCAACTTTTTCGTTTGATAATTCTTCTTTATTTTTGTCAACAAGATTTATAAAATTACCAAAACGGGCCATACAAACATCTGTACTTGAAGGAACATCTATTTCCATAATATCAAAATCAAGCCCCTTTCTTATTTGATGAAAATTACTTAGATCTAATGGGTTAACAAAAGTTATTACTTTTTTTAAATATCCACCATTGTTTGTTTGTCCCATTCTTGAATTATACATGTCATGACTAGTAGGGCTTGAATAGTTTATAACGAGCTCAACATTCCTTACGTTTATTTGTTTTGCGCCAATATCCGTTGCAATAATTGCTGTAATATCCCCTCTTTCCAATCCATTTAATGCATGCATCACTCGTGAATAATAAGCGTTTCCAATTAATTTAGAAGTTCTAATGCCATTTTTTTGAAGGACTGCTTCAACCATATCTGTATCTGATGGTTGATTACAAAAGACAATAGTTGAAGGCCTTCCCTCTGCTTCAATAATATCACAAAGAGTATTGGGTTTGGCTGTAAGTTCTGCACCTAGCATACAAAAATAATGAGACGTATTTGATACTTCCTCCATATTTTCGTTACTTTTCTTTGAAGAAAAAACTACATCTCTAAAAATCTTTTCAAGCTCAGTAGAAATTTCTCTATTACAAAGAAGTATTTGTATTTTTTCATTATTCTCTTTTGCTTTTGTTAAAGAATCCGAAATTGTTTTTAAATTATCTTCATTTTCAACAATGCTATCAAAAATTAACATATCAAGATTATTTAATAATGAATCGTCATTAACTTTTTGGAATTCATTTATGGGAATGATAGTTACAGCAAAATTTTCTGTATTCTCTAATAATTTAAGCTTCGAAAATTCTTCATTGATTCTATCTACAGCACTTTCATCTGCAACAACAAGTGCATTAAATGAACTTTCAGTGTCTTTTTGAAAAGCTAGTAATAATCCACAAGCTAAAGTTTTTCCACTTAAAGAATCTCCTTTTATGATATGACTCTTACCTGTTAATATTTCTGGCAAAATTTTTGCTTGAAGATATGTTGCTTCAGCAATTCCTAAGCTCTCAATTAGACTTAAAATGTTTTGATTATTAAAAATTTTTTCAAAATTAAAATTAACTCTCGTTTTGGTTCTCCCTTTCTCATCTTGCATAACAATTCCTAATTAAAATAAATAATTCTATAAAATACTTTATGTGCCGTATGAATACACAATGGGTACTATACCAAAAGTAATGTGAGATGTCACTAAGCAGAATGTTGAAATTTTTGCAAATATCTGTAATAGTTAACTCTTAGATCGCATTATAGCGATAAAAATTTTTTTAATTTAAGATAATGAGAATAATGAAACTTGTTAAAAATAGTTGTGCTGTAAGAATCCTTGCTTTCTTAGGGTTAAATTTTTTTATTTTGGCATGTTTCCCAATGAAACCACTTCCAAGAGAAAGCTATATAGATGTGCACAAAAGACAATGCCGTCCACGAATCCAAAATCAAAACAATTTTAGCAATGAGAATAGTGAGAATGCGAGTGTAGGAAATTATATGGGAGGAAGGCAAGAAGCACAAAATATACCAGAGAACAAACTACAAGGGGTACAAAATGATCAACAATATACAACGTTTCAAGGAAATTTGAATGTTGATAATAGTATAAATTTTCAAGAACCAAGAGAGATAGTTAGCGAAAATATAGAAAATAATATAAGTGAAAATGATATCGTAAACACGGATAATGCAAGTAATATCGTTGAAGATACTGAAAATAAAATAATCGATAATGAAGACAAGAGTAAAGAAGAGACCAACAAGAATGTACAAAATACTTCAGAAGAAGTTATTGAAAAATTAAGAGGAGAGGCAGTTGAAGATGTTAAGGAGCACTTTGATATAAATGTATCAAACCAACTTATCCAATCTTCTCCTAAGGGAATTTTCTCTGTAAGAAATACAAATTTTATTACAGTCGGAGAAAAAGGCGATATTTGGATTTGGAGTGCAAATCTTCAACATAAAAGTTTTGTGGAAAATTTAGGAACATGCGTAGATAAGGTAGATTTTGATCACAACACACTTTTACTGTTTTGGTCTTGTGGGGCAAAACTTTATACAAAAGAATTATTAAATGAAAATTCTTTAAAGACGTTGGATAGGATAAAAACAAGGGCAAGTGCGTTCTCTATCTACAAGAATGCAACGGAATTTTTAGTTGGTGGCGCTGATGGAAAACTTTATCGCTGGGCGAGCCCACTTGGAATAAATATTACCGATTTTGATGATTTTGAAAGATATACTGCACATTCAACTGTAGTAAGCTCTGTTGCATTTCACCCAGCAGGTCGTGTATTTTTCTCTGGTGATTGGCAGGGAAAATTTAAAGCTTGGCTTTCATATAAAGAAGACGAATTTGGTGGTGCGTATGATGAGAATTTATTTGGTGGAAGATTCTTTGAGGATGGTTCTACAGTAAAAGATTCAGGAAGAAGTGGCGGAAGTATAGAAAAAATAGTCGTAAACCCAAAGGGTGATTTTGTTATTTTAGGATTTCAAAATTCTGATGTGGAAATTTGGAAGTTAAGGTCTTTTAAAAAAGTTTTAGGATTTAAGGCAAGCGAATTAAGGTTAGTAGATATTGAATTTGTTACAGACAACGAGTTTGTGACATTATCTAAAGACAATATTATAAAATATTGGCAATATAACGAAGAGCTCGATGATTTAGGGGAGCATGTTTATAAAGAAAAATTATTAGGAGAGAATGAATTAGATGATTTTCCTTTATTGTTATATGTTTCAAATAATAAAAATGTTTTGTATGCAAACAAACAAGGAAATTTAAAAATAGTTAATTTTAAAAAAAGTCAACATGAATAAGAAAATTATTTTTTTTATAGTTTTTACGATGAGTATTTTTTGTGATGTTATATCAAAGGAATTCGTTGTAAGATACTTCGCACAAAACAAAGTACCATTTGTTAACGTAATAGACGGGTTTTTTAATATAGGATTAACATACAATAAAGGCGTAGCTTTTGGAATGATGACTGGTTGGTCTGATAATGTTAGATCCCTTGCTTTGATGGTTACTAGTCTTATAGCATTTTTAGTCCTAATTTATTTTCTTTTAGTTGTATACCGCAATAATAAAATTGCCATAATTTTTTTAGCAATGATTTTTGGTGGTGCCATAGGAAATATCATAGACAGGGTACGTTATGGTGCAGTTGTAGATTTTTTAGATGTCTTTTGTAAATCATATCATTGGCCAATGTTTAATCTTGCAGATTCATTTATTTGTATTGGTGTTATAGGGCTTATTCTTTTACCCTCAAAAATTATTGAAAAAAATTAAAAATAATATCTATTCCATAACGTTTTTTTACTGTAAACTTAACTGGTGTTGGGGGTGTAGCACTAAGTTTTTAGTGACTATTATTGTTAATAATCTTTTAAAGTTTTTTATTAAAGAGAATGTTTTATGAGTAAGTTATTTTTTTATATATCTTGTATGTTTTTGATAATGTGTTTTTCTAATTGTTCTTCTAAAGATGTAAATGCTCTTCCATCTGGAAGTGTTGGTTCACTAATCGTAGAAACACCAGATGAAAATTTTGAAGAACCTACAGAAGAAGAAAAGGTTTTTGCAATACAAGAAAAGGAAAAGGATAGACAAAGAAAGGATCTAGAAGATTTAGATCGTCAAAGATATTATAATGAGAAAATTGAAAAATATGGTCTAGAGTAGTTTTAAAAAGGAAGATCAGATGAAAAAAATATTTTTAATTTTATTTGTCTTGATAATTTCATCGTGCGTAAAATCAAATAAAGCCATTATTGTTCCTGTGCAAACTAATAATAATTTTTTAGGGAGCCAAGAACGAGTAGTATCTTCATATGGAAAACAAGAAGTAAATATTAGGGGGGAAAGCTTATCAGGAACGCCAAGTTATGGATATTTTGGTGCAATTACAACTAAAAATGAGATAAATACTCCTAAAAAAGGATATATGGGGGGTATCGTTGGAATGTATTCAAAAACAGATGGTGGCTACAAGGGGGGATTTGTTAGTGAATGTGTTGGAGATAAAAGTCCTAGTGGTTCTGGGTATAGTGGGGGAATTTCTGAAGTTGCGGATTCTTCTACATTGAACCAACCTACGCAAAGCCAATATGTACAAAGTGAAGCTACAATAGTGAATACAGAATTTGTTAATACAAAAGCAAATGAATATCCAAAAGCTTCTTATGGTTGGGAAAATTCTTCTATAAATAACGACAAGTTAGCTAGTGCAGATTGCAAAGAAGCTAGCAATGAAATTATATCTGCAAAACAAACAGAAGTTTTGGCAGATAAACTTTTTTATTATAGAAAAGCTCTTAGATTGTGTCCTGAATCGTCAGACTATCATAACGGACTAGGGGAAGTTTATTTAGTGCTCAATCGAAAAGATGATGCTGTTTTTGAGTTTAAAGAATCTTTGCGATTAAATCCCTCAAATTCCATGGCACAAAAAAATTTAAAAATGTTAACGGGTAATTATTAAAAAGAGATTGTTCTATGAAAAAAATATTATTAATTGTAATTTTTTTAAATCTTGTATCATGCGTCAACACAACAAGTCAAGTCGATAGGCGCTCAGATACTTTTTTTAATGAAGATGCTAAAATTGTTGAAAGTGATATTGTAAAAGGCAAAGATATAGAAGATGTTGCTTCTTCTAAAAATGCTCCTAAGTTATATGAAGATGAAATCGTTGTCGATGAAGAAGTTATCGAAGAAGAAAAAAGGCAAAAGTTTATATCAAAATACAATAAGGATTACGAAAACGAACGCCAAGTAGAAATTTTAAGGCAAAAAGCAATCGATGCAAGAGTCGATAAAAGAGGGATTATTATAAATTTAGAAGATGCTCTTTTTGCGTTTAATAGTGCAACATTAACATTAAATGCAAGAAAAGTTATGAAAGAGATTTCTGATTATTTTCAGACTATTCCAAATGATTTAATTTCTGTAGAAGGGCATACGGATTCTGTCGGAACTGTAATCTATAATCAAAGATTATCAGAACAACGCGCAAGAAATGTTGTCGAAGAGTTGGTTAAAAACGGAGTTAGCCGTTCTAGATTAAAGGCTAAAGGTTTTGGAGAAAGTGATCCAATCGCTACTAACAGGACAGAAGGGGGCAGGGCTCGCAATAGGCGTGTCGAACTAGTTTTTTAGGCGACAATTTTGGCGATAATTGAAAAAAAATGAGAGGAATTCGCCTCCTCAATATACTACAG
>CAZHSB010000021.1:25793-28943 GCA_964534945.1 uncultured Bdellovibrionales bacterium
TTGTTTTTCCAATTCTCATCCAAAATTGTTGCCTAAAAATATAACCTGATATCTTTTGGCGATAATTGAAAAAAAATGAGAGGAATTCGCCTCCTCAATATACTACAGTATAATTTCGTCGTCTCACCTCCCATTGTTTTTCCAATTCTCATCCAAAATTGTTGCCTAAAAATATAACCTGATATCTTATGGCGACAATTGAAAAAAAATGCAAAATTCTCCCCCTAGGGGGACACGCTCTCTTCGTTTGCGCTTACTCCCCAGGTCCTAAACCTATCAAAAAGTGCAATTAAAGATTACAATACATATAAATAGATTGAAAAGAATTGACAAATGGAACCTGCTAATACAAATACATGAAAAATTGAATGCATATATTTTATTTTTTTTCCGATGCCATAAAAAATCGCGCCAACTGTATAACAAATACCACCGGAAACAAGTAACCAAATACCAGCAGTCGGAATTACCGCACAAAGTGGAGCAAGAGTAAAAACAATCATCCAACCTAAAATAAGATAACTAATGATAGAGATGATCTTGTACTTTTTTAAATCAATTGCATTAAATACTATCCCAACAATTGAGGCTCCCCAAACAACCCCAAACATTGACCAACCTAATGCATTATCTAATGCTACTAACATATATGGCGTATAACTTCCAGCAATAAGTAGATAAATACTACAATGATCAATTATTCTAAGAATTCTTTTTGCATCATTTACTTTTAAAGCGTGGTAGATTGTCGACATCGTGTACAAGATAAAAAGAGTAAGACCATAAACGCAACTACTTGCAATCGCTACGGGACTATTCTTAACAGTACTTATAGAAATACAAAGTATAAGCGCTAAAATGGATAATAAAATTCCAATACCATGCGATATGGAACTCATTAGCTCCTCTCCTAAAGAATATTTAGGAACTTCAATCTTATTTTTAAAATCTGTGTTCATAATTAACCGTGCAAAAAATACTATTATAATAAAGGTTTTATTTTTATTATCAATAAGAGAAAAGAATAAGTTGCTGAAAATATAAAACAGATAAGGAAAATACAAAAAAATGCCCAAGGACGGAATCGAACCGCCGACACGAAGATTTTCAGTCTTCTGCTCTGCCGACTGAGCTACCTGGGCATACAAATAAAATGTACCTTGTATATATATCAAAAAGACAAACTGTTTTCAAGGCAATGTAAAAATTTATTAAAGAAAAATTAAAAAAATCTTAAAATGTTTAAACTCTAACTAATTTTGTTTTTGATAATCGCTCATGTAATCCAGTTGTCTTAAAAATTTCGATTAGTGATAAAAATGTGATCGGCATACAAAATATTCTTACAAGGATTTGTCTTATTTTGGGCTTCTTGTTGTCTGTGCTCTTTATTTGGTATGACAAGAGACCAAGCCCTAAACTTGTTTGAAATAGTGTAAAGACGATTGTGTAATATGCAATTGATAATAATAATAACGATTTTAAGAATAACGTGGAAAAATCTATCAAAAATAATGGATCTTGAGAAAATTTTAAAAAGTTAGCATTAGATGAAATTGTAAAAAGGGAAAATAAGGCAGATACAAAAGCTAAAATTATAAAATCTACAACAAATGCAGAAAATTTCACAAAAAAATTAGCAGTTTGACATTCAGAAGTTTTATCTTTTTCAATAGATTTCTTCTTAATTTTTCTTGTTATGCGTTGTTTAAAATCTTTTTTGCTGTTTAATGATGCTTCTATTCTGACTTCTTCAACTGGCTTTTTTTGTTTTAATTCTTGATTTGACTCTTGTGTAACTTGCGCAATTCCATTTTTTTCTGTTTTAAGGCTTTCTTCAAGATCTTGCTTTAA
Organism: uncultured Bdellovibrionales bacterium; assembly: GCA_964534945.1. Taxonomy (GTDB): domain Bacteria; phylum Bdellovibrionota_C; class UBA2361; order UBA2361; family CAKMMH01; genus CAZHFA01. Next base: position 27,648 of record CAZHSB010000021.1, read on the forward strand.
TGAATTAATTTCAGTTAAGATTGCGTTTTCCATGCTATCCGTTAATGATGAATCTGCCAAATTAAAAAGTTCCTCTAGCTCAACGGGATCATCTAAAAATATAGTATCCTCTTCTGGCAAGAAATCATCATCAGGTAGAGAAACATCTGAAAATGCGGACAAATAAAGTTTATCAATTTCTGATAACTCTTCTTTTGGTTCTGCATAGTTGCTAGTATGTTTCTTTCTTTTTAACCTATCAGGTAAAATGTTTTTCCCTAAAATTAAATCAAGATCACTTAGCTTAAATTCTAATTGTTTTATCTCATTTTTAAAGCCAAAACGCACAGCCTTTTGAGGTTCTAAATTCTCAGTGTTATTATCTTTCTCATCTATTTTATTTGTGCCATGTTCTCCTAAAATTTCTTTTAGAGCTTCAGTTTCTTCTTTTTCTTCAAAATTATCTATATTTTCAATTGCTTCTATTGGTGTTTTTATCTCTTCATCTTTTTTAGTATCACCTACATTTATAGTATCTGTGATATTATTTTTAACTACTTTATCGTTTTGAAGTTCTTCTATCTTATCTTTTGCGAGAACAAAATTTATCTTTTTTCGTAATTCCTCTCTTTGCTCTGCTTCTTGTTTTTCTATAACTTTTCTTTCTTCTTTGCTTCTTCCAAATAACTTTCGTAACCACTTATTGCGTTTTTTTAGAAGAGATTTTTCTTGAATTGTATCATTTATCTTTTCTTTTTTATCACTAGAGTCTGGAATTTCTTTTGTCGCGTCGAACTTTTCTATATTTATTTGTTTTTCACTATCATTTTGAAATGGAATTGATACTTTTAAGTAATCATCAGTTAATTCTTTTAAAATTAATCTATCAATTTTTGCTAATCCGATATGTTGTTTGTTTTTTTTATTATTTTCACTATTGGTAGGAGATATTAAACGTGGCTTAATATTTTTTCTAAGATTTTTTTCTTTTACAACAGTTTCTTGTAAATTAAAATTTGGTGCTTCTCCAGTTAAATCAACAGTAATTGTTGATACATCTTGAATGCTTTCATCAAGTTTTTCAGATGAATAACTCATATCTGATGCCAGCATATTTGCGTCGACCTTTCTATTATATTTCATTGTAAAAAATTAAAACTTATTTCTTAATGCAAAGATGTTTCTAAAAATAACCTTATAAAAACTCTACGTGTTATGTTAAGTCATTTTTTAAATAACATCAACATATCTTTAGATTTTTATTAAAATACGATTTAAAAAAACATATTTTCAAATCAAGTAATACATAATAGAATT
>CAZHSB010000022.1:0-27127 GCA_964534945.1 uncultured Bdellovibrionales bacterium
AAAATAATACTATAGTATATTGAGGAGGCGAAAGCCCTTGCCTTTTCTTTCAATTATCGCGAAAAAGGGTTGTCACAGTTTTAAGAGATGATTTTCGATGAGAATTGGAAGAACAAGGTAGGGTGAGCCGACAAAATAATACTATAGTATATTGAGGAGGCGAAAGCCCTTGCCTTTTCTTTCAATTATCGCGAAAATCATCTCTTAAAATTCGTATTTGAGAGGACGAGACATAAGCCCTTTCACTAAATCCCCTGGCTTAACCTCTCCTTTTAGAAGTTTTCCTACCTGTTCAGCAATAGGCATGCTAACATTATGTTTTTGTGCTAATTTTAAAACTAGTGGCGTTGTTGATACACTTTCTGCAACTGATCCTAAAGTTTCTACAATATAGTCTAATGATTCTCCTCTACCTAACCTTAGTCCTACAGTTCTATTTCTACTTGTATCACAAGTTGCTGTTAAGATTAAATCACCTAATCCAGAAAGGCCAAATAAAGTCTTTTCTTCTCCACCAAGCGCCGTTCCTAACCTAACAATTTCTGCCAATCCCCGAGTAATAAGTACGGCTTTTGCAGATTCTCCAAGGTCCATTCCATCGCAAACTCCTGCTGCAAGTGCAATTACATTTTTTACCACAGCTCCGATTTCTACACCAATTGGGTCTAAAGAAAAATATACCCGCATTGTATCTGATGTAAAAATACTTGCTACTTTTTTAGCAACATCCTCGGTAAATCCAGCGCAAACTATACCACAAGGTTTAAATCTTATTACATCATTTGCAAAACTTGGCCCAGAAAAAGCAGCTAAATTTTCTCTTACATTTAAAACGTCACTTACATATGCAATCGGCGTTTTCAAGCTTTCTCGTTCTAGTCCTTTAACTGCACTTACGATAATCATATCATCTCTAACTTTTAGCATTGGGACAACGTCAGATAATGCGCAAGATGGAACTGTTAATAATAATAGATCTACATTTGATAAGTCATTTATATCAAATGTTGCCTTTAGATTTTCACAAAGGATAATATCTTTTTGCTGAATTGGATTTCGATGATTTTTATTTATTCCTTCGACAACTTCTTCTTGATTAGACCAACCTAAAACATCATAACCTTTATTTGATAAATGATTTGCTAAAGCACTTCCCCAATTACCAAGACCAACCACACCAATTTTAAGCATATGCGTCTCCCTTTAGATTAATTTATTTTTTCTGGATCTTCAATGTCGCCTATATTTAAATTTTTATCTTCTACAAGTTTCGTCGCTTCTTCAGTCATCAAATTATCAGCATCTTCCTCATCATCTTCTGTTAAGTATGAACAAGCCAAAACTTTTTCTCCTTCTTCTAAATTTATCAAACGAACTCCCTTTGTATTTCTTCCAACAATTGAAACATCAGAAACAGAACTTCTTATAAGTTTTCCGCTAGAGGTTATCAAAATAAAATCATGGCCATCTTTTACTGCGCAACAAGCCACAACATTTCCGTTTCTTTCACATGTCTGAATAGAAATAACTCCTTTTCCAGCCCTTGATTGCGCTCTATATTCTTCAAAAGATGTTCTTTTTCCAAATCCATTTTCACAAACAGTTAAGAGTGTATCATCTTTACTAACTCTCATATCTTTATCTTCATCATCGTCATCAATATCTGAAGCAACAACAACCATTCCCACAACAGAATCGGTTGGCGCAAGTTTTATTCCCCTTACCCCAGAAGCTGTTCTACCGATATTTCTAAGCTCATTCTCTGAAAATCTGATTGATAATCCATGTGATGTTGTCAACATAATATCATCACTACCATGCGTAATTGAAACATCAATCAATTCGTCATCACCTTTTAGCGTACAAGCGATCATTCCACTTTTTCGTACTTTAGAAAAGCTTATCAAATCTATCTTCTTAACTATTCCATTCTTAGTAGCCATTAACAAAGATCTATCCTCTCTAAATTCTTTTACTGGCAAAACTGCTTTTACTTTTTCATTTTCTTTCAATGACAATAAATTTACTAGCGCTCTGCCCCTTGCTGTCCTTGAAGCTTCTGGAACTTCATAAGCTTTCATAACATACGCTCTTCCAAGAGAAGTAAATACTAGCAAATCTTGTTTTGAAGAAGCAACAAAAAAGATCGTCGTAAAATCATCTTCTTTATCCGATGCGCCCAAGACTCCCTTTCCTCCACGTTTTTGTTGACGATACGTCGAAACAGGAGTTCTTTTTACATACCCTTGTTGGCTTACTGTAATGACAACATTTTCATCTTCTATTAAATCTTCAATATTTATATCTTCTGTTTCTTCTACGAGTTGCGATCTTCGAGGATCTCCAAAAATTTCCTTAACTTCTTTTAATTCATCTACAATTAAAGCATCAATTTTTGAATTATCAGAAAGCAATCCCAATAGCCTATCCATCTCTGCTTTTAGCTCATCAAATTCTTTTTCAATCGCCAAACGCTCCATACCAGTTAATTTTTGCAATCTTAAATCTAATATTGCTTGTGATTGAATAGCACTTAAAGAAAATTTATTAATTAAATCACTCTTTGCATCTTGCGGAGTTTGCGCAGCACGAATCAATTTGATAACTTCATCTAAATTTAAAAGCGCAATCCTAAACCCCTCTAAAATATGCATTCTTTCTTTTGCTTTTCCAAGTTCAAATTCTGATCTTCTTGTTACTACATCACGCCTATGATCAATAAAACGATTTAGCAATTCAACCAAAGAACATACTTTTGGCCTACCATCAACAACCACTAGATTTATAACTCCAAAGCTTGCCTGTAGTGGTGTTAATTTATAAAGCTGACTTAACACTACTTCCGCAGTGGCATCTTTTTTTAACTCCATTACTATTCTTAACCCATTTCTATCAGACTCATCTCGTAATTTAGAAATTCCATCAATAACCTTGTTATTGATAAGCTCTGCTATTTTTTCTACAAGGCGTGCCTTATTTACTTGATAAGGAATTTCTGTTGCGACAAGTGCTGTAATATCTCTTGATTTTCCTTTCAACGTTTCTGTTTCAATTTTTGCTCTTATTTGGATTATCCCTCTTCCTGAACGGCATGCACTAAGAAGCCCTCTTTTGCCATATATCAAACCTCCTGTTGGGAAATCAGGGCCTGGAATATACTTCATAAGCTCATCAACTGTTAATTTTGGATTCTCTATAAGCGCAATCGAACCAGATATAAGCTCTGCAACATTATGTGGAGGAATATGAGTTGCCATACCAACAGCAATACCGTCTGCTCCGTTTGCTAATAAATTTGGAATTCTCGTTGGTAAAACAACAGGCTCTGTTAATGTATCATCAAAGTTTGGAATTAAATCTACAGTATTTTTATCGATATCTTGTAATAGGTAATCTGCAATTTTTGTCATTCTACATTCTGTATAACGATATGCTGCAGCAGGATCACCGTCTATAGAACCAAAATTTCCTTGTCCATCAATAAGCGGATAACGCAAAGTCCAAGGCTGTGCTAATCTTACTAATGCATCATAGACTGACGAATCTCCATGGGGGTGTAATGTTTTTAAAACTTCCCCTACGACACCTGCGCATTTTACCGTTTTCCTATTATAGAAATGACCTTCTTTAAACATTGCATACAAGACACGTCGTTGAACAGGTTTCAATCCATCTCTAACTTCTGGCAATGCTCTTCCTGCGATAACGCTCATTGCATAATCCATATAGGATTGTTTCATTTCTTCTTCGATATTTACCAAAGACACAGAATTTACATTAAAATCTTGATCCATTTTTACCTACATTTTATATCATAATTTTCTAATAATATTATTATGTTAGTATATATGCTATGCAAAAAATTAGCAAGAAAGGAAACGGCAAAAAGGCTTAAAGAAAAGCAAAAAATATTCCGAAACTTTAAGTACTTGCCAAGAAAAATAATAAGTAGCAGAAAAGCTATTTTTATTATAAAGTGATTAATGTTTTATTGATTTTTTGTTGATTTTTACAATGGATTCATCTTCACAAAATAAAAAAGTCTTTATCTTAGAGTTTGCAGAAGAATTTTCAAATAGTTTGAGGAATTTTCTTTTATCATCAGGGTATAATAGTCAAATCATTCCGCACGATAGTGATTTAGCAAGTTTCGTATCGGATCCAGATATAGACTATATGTTTATAACTCTTTGTGGTAGCAATGAAAAGCAGTGTATTTCTAATATCCGTCGTCTTATAGAAATGGATATTTTATTTAATTTTCCAATATTGGTAATTGGAAAAGATGCTCATCTTTATGAGGCTATTTTGAATCGTAGTTTTTCTATGTGTGTACCTTTAAGTTATCCTTATAAAAATGATGATATCATCTTAGGATTAAAATTTTTAGAACGATTACTTAATCGAAAGAAAAATGCTTTAAAAAGGCAAGAAGCATTAAAAATCGCCTCAAATGTGGATTATGATGATCCAAGAGTCGTTTCAGATTTAGTATTTAATCATTTTTTGACCCTCGGAATTGATGAAAAAAATTTTAATGGTGAAATTTATGCAAAATCTTTTTCTGATTATTCCGAGCTAGGAAAAGATCATCTTCCAAAAGAAAATAAGATGGCGATGAATCTTATAAATGAGATTTGTGAGCAAGCGAGTCCTTGGGGGAAAAAGCATTTACACAGAGTGGCTTTTTTAACTAATTTAATTTTACAATCCCTTTTGATATCAGAAGGCTTAAAAGAAAATGCAAAAATTGCAAGTTTTTTATTTGCGTGGTCGCTTGTTAAGAAAAAAAGTAATTTATTTAAAAGTGATTGCCTAGGAAATCAATCTATAAGTTATAAAGAAAAATTCGAACGAGAACTATTAAACGCAAACGATGAGCTTGTTTCAAATTATCAGTTAACAAGCATTAGTAATATTTTATTATGTATGGCTGATTTAATTAGAAATGAAGAAATAACCGATGATAGCGAGCTTTCTATTGTAGCTTCAACTATTTTACTTGCAGACATCGTAGATAAGGCATGTTGGCAAAATGTTTGCTGGAATCCGCGAGCGGCACACAGAATATTTAATACATTTAAGAAAAGAGAATTTATTAAATGTTTTCATCCAGCACCTGTTTGCTGTATATTGAAAGTTTTATCTGAATCATTATTAAACACAAGCCATAAATTCTATTTTGATGATTCAACCTCTAGTGATCCGTTGTTAATACAAGAAGCAACAAATACAAAAAAATATATACCAAAAGAAAATGAAGAACGTATAAAAATTTCGTCATTAATTACGGGAATGAAATTGTCTCAACCTTTAAAATCTTTTGATGGTGAACAAATCTTAGACGCAGATCTAATATTAGATAATGATCTTATTTGGAGAATTTGGCAACTTTCTGCCATAAGGCCTCTAAACTCACCAATAATTGTTAGAAAAAATAAAAGAAAAACAATTTTAGATTTAGCGAGGAATTAATCAATTTAACTTATTCATTATAATTTAATACATAAAAATTTGAGTAAGATTTAGATACTAGTTAAAATTTTGCGTATTTGGTAGTAGCAAAGATAACTAGTTACGTTAGCTAGCTAAGAGGTTTTTAAACTCACTTTTTGCTTTTTTTAAAGCAAGAAAGGAAAAAAATGAGTAATGTTTCAGAAACCCGCGCGAGAGAAATTTGTAAACTTCTCCTTGAAATCTTCAACGATAAAAAAATTTACGTTGAAGCGAGCGAGAGAAAAATTGCCATCTGGGTTGGTGACGAAGAATTAAAGGGCTCATTTGAGACAGGAGAAGTCGCAGTTAATGCACCTTGGCGCCAAAAACCTACAATAAACCGTAGGGCAAGAGAAGACTCCTGGATCGAGTTCAATCCAACAAAAATAAAAGATTTCTTAAGAGAATTATTCTCTTGATTAATCCAACAAAGGAGTTGCAATATAAGGTTTTTAAAAATTATCTTTGTACTCCTTTTCTATTTACAATCCTTCAAATATTCTACAAATTTTATTTTATTATTTTCAGTAAACTTTTTAAAAATTGATCTACTCCTTCTTTTGTTACACTTGATATCGCAAAAGTATTAAATCCCTTTTCTTTGAAAGCTTTTTCTAAATTTAATAAAATATCTTTATCTTCTAATGCATCTATTTTAGAAAAAACTATTATTTGTTTTTTCGTTGATAATTCTTTTGAAAAATTATTTAGCTCTACATTTATTTTATCAAAAGCGTCTAATGCAGACTCAACATCTTGATATGTAGAAACATCTATTAAATGAGATAATATTTTACATCTTTCAATATGCTTTAAAAATCTAACGCCAAGCCCCTTTCCTTTTGAAGCTTCTGGAATCAAACCAGGAATATCAGCAACAACGAACGAATCATCGTGTACTTTTACCACGCCTAAATTTGGAACTAATGTAGTAAATGGATAATCTGCAATTTTAGGTCTGGCAGAAGATATGCTTGAGATAAGAGTTGATTTTCCTGCATTTGGAAAACCAATCAATCCAACATCCGCAACTAATTTTAAAGAAAGTATTATTTCTAAACTTTCCCCTACTTCCCCCTCTTGAAATTTTATTGGCGCTTGAATCGTAGAGCTTTTAAAAAAAGCGTTCCCCTTTCCGCCACGCCCTCCTTTTGCCACAACAAACTCTTTCTCATCTTCAAAAAGATCTGCTATTAATAAGTCTTTTTGAGAATCTATCACTTGTGTACCGATAGGAACTTTTATAATTAAATCTTCTCCATTCTTACCAAAACATTTTTTCTTATCACCTGCGCCTCCATTTTTAGCTTCCCATTTCGATACAAATTTAAAATCTAAAAGCGTATGCTTATTTCTATCGGCAACTAAAATTACATCTCCACCTTTTCCGCCATCTCCACCGTCAGGGCCACCAAGAGGCACAAACTTCTCTCGCCTAAAGTGAGAGGCGCCTTTTCCACCATCTCCAGCCTTAACAAAAATTTTAGCTTCATCTATAAATTTCATAAGAAAAAAATACTTAAAATAAACTTTGCAAGAATAATAAAAAATCCTTTTAAACTACTTAAAATTTTAAGCTCGCTTAAAAGGATTTTTAATCAAAAGAAAAAATTTTTCTTTTAAGAATTTGATACAACACTAACAGTATGCTTTCTTCCTTGCCTAAATTCGACAACACCATCTGTTAAAGCAAACAATGTATAATCCTTTCCTAGACCAACATTTTCCCCTGGATGTAATGTAGTTCCTCGTTGCCTAACAATTATATTTCCAGCAACTACAGGTTCGCCACCAAATTTTTTGATCCCCAATCGTTTACCAATCGTATCACGACCATTTCTCGAACTTCCACTCGCTTTCTTATGTGCCATTTTTAATACCTCTTAATTTTACCTTAATTTCATCAAAAAAAATTTTGATTATATACTCTGTAATAAAAATATTAACAGTTTATGCTTTGAACTAAAATCTTAGTTAAATTTTGACGATGTCCTTGTCTATTTGAATATCCTTTACGACGTCTTCTCTTAAAAACAAGCAATTTCTCGCCTTTAAATTGAGATAACACCTTAACTTTTACAGTGGCTCCCTCAACTAAAGGAGTTCCAACTTTTAGAGAATCACTGTTTACTAATAAAACGTTATCCAAAACTACTTCATCACCTTTCTCTGCATTTAAAGTTTCTACATCGATAATATCACCAACACTAACCTTGTATTGCTTACCACCTGTAGCAATTACAGCATAAGGTTTAACTTCTTGAATGTCTTGAGCTGTATTTTCCATTTTCTTTCACTAAATTAAAATAATAAATAAAATATAAATTTGATATAATTTGCAATAATTAATGCTATTTATAAGAATATCCTTTCAAACTTTATCAAATGTTCAAAAAAATAACTTTGAACAAGATACATATTTTTATTAAATAAATCAAGCTATCTACAAAAAATAAAAAACATCTATGCAAAAAACTTTTACTGGCTTATAATTTTTACAACCTTTTGTTTATATTGAAAATTTTTAAGGTTGTATCATATGGAAACAAAAATAACGGTCGCTATAATTGATGATGATGATTGTATAAGAAAATTAGTTGTTAAAAGCTTGGAAAATGAGGGCTTTAAGGCAATCGAAGCAGAAGATGGCGTAAAAGGCATTAAATTAGTCGAAGAAAAAAATCCTGACGTAATAATTTTGGATATAAAAATGCCACAAAAAGATGGATTCCAAGTTTGCAAAGAGCTTAGGAGAAATGGAATCTCGACTCCACTTATTTTGCTTACGGCGCGATGTGAGGAAGTAGATAAAGTACTAGGATTGGAACTTGGTGCTGATGATTATCTTGCGAAACCATTTGGAATGTTAGAACTTTTAGCAAGAGTAAAAGCATTATTAAGAAGAAATAAAGGAACAGCGGACATAGATAAGATTGAGTTTTCTGGGATTTCTATTGATTTTAAAGCATACAGGGCAGAAAAAAATAATTCGCCTCTTGAACTTTCAGCAAGAGAATATAGACTACTAAAGTGCCTTATCGCAAAAAAAGGAAGTGTAGTAACAAGAGATGAGCTTCTAGATGAAGTCTGGGGATATAATACATATCCAACTACTCGAACAGTTGATAATCATATTGCTAGATTAAGGCAAAAAATAGAATTTAAGACAACAGATCCACAACACATTCTTACTGTACATGGCGTTGGATATAAGTTTGTTGTATAAATTTTAGTAAAAAATATTCTGTTTTTTTATTTTTTATATTTGGAATACAAATGGCTTTAAGAAAACGTAACGCTAGTTCTTTTTTACTTCTTGAAAAAATCATAAAGATTATATCAGAAACAAAAGCTCTTGATGTAACCATCATCGATGTAAGAAGGAAATCCTCACTTACTGATTTTCTTGTTTTTGCGAGTGCTCATTTTAATAAGCAAGTTCAAGGAATTTCTAATAATATTACAGATCAATTAAGGAAAGAAGGTATAAAAGAATTTTCTTTAGAGGGGTTCACTACAGGAAATTGGATTCTTATTGATTACAATGATGTTATTATTCATATTTTTTTAGAAGATGTGCGTGGATATTATGACATTGAGTCTTTATGGGCAACTTCCCCAAAAATTAATTTTGATTCTAAAACAGGAGAAATTCAACAATGATAGGCTGGTTAAAAAAAATTATCTTCATCCTTTTTATAATTTTAATTGTAACTTTCATTGTCATAAACAATCAAACCGACACCAACCTAACATTTTGGCCTAATAAGGTAATTCAAGCAGGGCTCGGAATCGTAATAATCACTAGTTTTTTAGTCGGATTTTTTATTGCATCTATCATCGGAAGCTATGTTTCATTTAAATCATTTTTAAAAGAACAAGGATTAAAAAAGAAAAATAATAAAAGCGAAAGTATTAATGAGAAAATAAAGCAAGCTCAAATTTTTACATGCCTTGGTGAAGATATAAAAGCTATAAGATTATGGAATGATTTAAAGAAAGAAAAAAAATTAATTATCCCTTATGTTGAATTATCAAAAATTTATTCTAGCAAAAACGATTTTTCATTATCATTAAATATCTTAAAAGAGGGATTGAAAGTATTTCCCAAAAATGAAGAGCTTCTTTTTCATCTAGCAAATATCAATGAAAAATTAGGAAATGATGCTTCATGTTTAGATAATTATGCTAGCATTTTTGATACTAAGCCTTGTGTAAAAATTGCAACGCTTGCAAGAGATGTCGCTATAAAAATAAATCAATTTAACGATGCGTTAGAATATCAAAGAGGTATTAACTCCTTAGCAAAAAGCACAGATGATGCAACAGATAAGACAACAGATATAAGATTTTTAAAAATTTTAAAAGAAAATAGCGAGGGAAGCGAAGATAGGAAAAATGCTTTGGAGGAACTTCATAAATCTGTTCCTTCACATATTGATACTGCTCTCACTTTAAGTGATATTTTATTAAAAAATGACGATAGACAAGGCGCCACACAAGTTCTTACAAAACTTGCATTAAACATCAAGAAGGCTTTCGTGTGGAGGAAAATAGCAAAAATTTGGCTTATGGCAGATGAGCCAAAGAAAGCGATTTCGTCTGTAAATACAGCATTAAAAGAAACTGATTCTTTTGAACATTTAAAATCTTATTTTGTAGCCATTGAAACATTCATGAGTTTGTCAATGCTTGATGATGCTAGAGAATATTTTCAAAAGATGGAAGATGAAATTAAAGAACAAAATTTAAAGTTAAATAAGAATGATGAAATTTTAATAAATCTTCTTTATTCTATTTTGCTTAATAATAAAAATTTCAAGAATCTTGATTTCTTTAATATTATAGATAGATAATAACATTTAGATCGTTTAATTTAAAACTTATTTATTTTTTCTTTAAGAGGAAATATGACTACTTTACTTTGTATCCTTGATGGCTTTGGCATAAATAAAATTCGAGAACATAATGCAATTGCATTAGCAAACACACCTAATATTGATAAATTATTTAGCACATATCCTCATGCAACCTTAAATGCTAGTGGACTTGCTGTTGGACTTCCTGATGGGCAAATGGGAAACTCTGAAGTCGGACATTTAAACATTGGTGGAGGGCGTGTCGTAGAGCAATGGCTTGTAAGAATTTCAAGAGAATTATCAGAAGGAAAATTAGATACAAATGATACATATAAGCATTTTATCTCTAGTTTAGCTTCTGATTCAAAAATTCATCTTTTTGGACTTGTATCAAATGGTGGTGTCCATTCTCATATTGATCATTTAAAACTTCTCATAAAAAATCTTTCAAAGCATACCGAAAAATCCATCGTTTTACACCTCATTACAGATGGAAGAGACACTGAGCCAATGGGCGCAAAAAATCAATTGGAAGAATTTTTAGAATTTTTAAAAGATTTTCCAAATGTAAAAATTGCGGATATTTGTGGAAGATTTTATGCAATGGATAGAGATAAAAGATGGGATAGAGTAAAGAAAGCCTACGATATGTATGTAAATTCAAATGCATCTGATATTTCAAGCGTACTTAATTATTTAGATAAAAGCTATAAAGAAAACATTGGAGACGAGTTTATAGAACCTGCAATTTTAGAAAAGCTTCCTGTGACAAAAGATGATGCTGTAATATTTTGGAATTTTAGAGCAGACAGAATGAGAGAAATTGTTAGAGCTTTTTGTTTAGAAGACTTTGATGGTTTTGAACGTTCTATCCCTTGTATAAAAAAAGATCGCGTTCTTTGCTTCACAGAATATGATGAAACTTTTAATCTTCCTGTATTATTTAAAAGCATTGATATAAAAAATCATTTGAGTGAAGTTATATCAAAAAGTGGATTAAAACAATTTAAGACGGCAGAAACAGAGAAATATCCTCATGTAACTTTTTTCTTTAATGGTGGAGTCGAAGCACAATATGATGGTGAAGATAGAGAATTGGTCCCTTCTCCAAGAGAAGTAAGAACGTATGATGAAAAACCTCAAATGAGTGCGTATCAAGTTTGTGAAAAAGTTGTCGAGGCTATTCAATCTAAGAAATACGATTTAATCGTTGTAAACTTTGCAAACCCCGATATGGTTGGGCATACGGGCATAGAAAGTGCTGCTATTAAAGCAATTGAGACAGTCGATGAATGTGTTGGAAAAGTTTTTGATACTTTGTTGTCTCTTAATGGTCAGGGATTAATCATCGCAGACCATGGAAATGCAGAAGAAATGGTAAATAAAAATGGTACTCCAAATACAGCACATACAACAAATCTAGTACCTGTTATTTTAATTGGATATAAGGAAAAAGTTGAATTACAATCTGGCGCCCTTTGTGATGTTGCCCCAACAATTTTAAAAATGATGAATATTAAACAACCAAAAGAGATGACAGGAAAAGCATTGTTTTAACATATAAAAACTCATAAGTTTCTCCCGTACAAATATCATTAGGAATAAATAATGGAAAATAAAAAAAATCTAACTGATTTAAAGGAAATCATTTCACATCTTAGAGATCCTCAAAATGGTTGTCCTTGGGATAAAGTTCAAACTCACAAAACTTTAAAGAAAAATCTTGTGGAAGAAACTTATGAAGTAATTGATGCTTTAGATCTAGATGATTCTGAAAAAATAAAAGATGAGCTCGGTGATTTGCTTTTACAAATAATGCTTCATAGCCAAATAGAAAATGAAAAAAACAATTTTTCTATTGATGATGTAATAGATAATTTATCAAAAAAATTAATACGAAGACATCCTCACGTGTTTTCATCGAAAGATTTTGATGTCACGGCTAGTTCCCCAGAAGAGGTAACAAAAATTTGGGATACAGTAAAAGACAAAGAAAAAAAAGATACTCATACAGAGACTCCTCATCTTTTAGACCAAGTTCCCGCTTCATTTCCTCCATTTTTAAAAGCATATAAATTTGGGAAAAAAGCAAGTTCTGTTGGTTTTGATTGGCAAACAGAAAATGATGTATTAAAAAAAATTGATGAAGAATTGCTTGAAGTAAAAGAAGAGGCAAAATTTGGGAAAGAAAGAATTGAATTTTTAGCAAATGAGCTTGGAGATTTACTATTTGTAATTATTCAATATATTAGAAAATTAAAGTTAGATACAGACGATGTACTTGAGAGAGCTTGTAAAAAATTCAAAAATAGGTTTAATATCGTTGAAGATCTTGCCACTAATGAAATTAAGACTTATTCGGAACAAGAGCTAGATAATTTTTGGAAAATAGCAAAGGAAAAATTATCAAAGAAGGAAAATTAATCTCTATTATTTTTATTTAGATTCATATTATGACAACAATACTTTATATACTATTATCAGGAATTTTAATTTGTAGCTGTTCAATCTTAGCATCTGCTATTTTATTATTAAAAGAATCATTATTAAAAAAAATCATTTTCCCTCTAGTTTCTTTTTCTTCTGGAGTTTTGTTGGGATCTTCATTTCTATTTCTTATTCCCGAAGGTATCGAGCTTCTTGGAAATAATCAATTTGTATTTTTCTTAATTTTACTTGGATTTTTATTCTTTTTCTTCTTAGAAGATTTATTAGAGTGGCACCATTGTCACGGAACGATTAGCGAGCATAAACATCTTGAAATTTCTAACGGAGAAGAAGCGCATGATGGGAAAGAACATAAACTAGGTTGGCTAATTACCTTTTCTGACCTTATTCATAATTCAATAGATGGTGCTACGATCGCCGCTACTTTTATGGTTTCCCCTTATCTTGGATTAATAGCAACTCTTTCTACTTTCTTACACGAGCTTCCACAAGAAATCGGAGATGTCGGAATATTAATCCATTCTGGATTTTCAAAAAAGAAAGCTTTTTTAGCAAATTTATTTTCTCAATTTTCTTTTTTTATTGGGGCATTTTTAATTTATATTTTTGATTCAAAAAATCTTGTAAATATTCTAATTCCATTTACTGCGGGAGTTTTCGTTTATATCAGTGCAGTTGATTTAGTTCCTGAAATTAAAAAATCTTATTCATTAAAAACAAAACTTTTTCATTCTTTATTTTTTGTAGGTGGAATTTCCTTTATATATTTTATGATGTCATACTTGCATCATTCACATTTTTAAAAATTGTATACAGCAACACACATTTACATTTTTTTTATTAAAAATAGCCCAAAAATTAGCTAATAGCTCATTAAAATTCCTATTTTAGAAATTTTACTTACTATCCGATATTAGTACTGGTTTTATTTTTAAATTAATTTTCTGTTTTTAAGATTTGCAAATCATGTGTGTGTCAAAGATAAAGCATTATTCTTTAATAACGCTAGCTAATATTTTTTCATTAGTTGGAATCTTTCTATTATTCTCAGCAATTTTTAATACGTTTGCATCTCCTCCATTTTCTTTTTTCGATAATTTAAGAATTCCTTTATTAAATATAACAGATAATTGGAGTATAGATTTAATTTTTCTTCCTCTTTTTTTTGCTTCATTTTTTTGGTTTATAAGTATTTTTATAAAAGATAAATTGTCACCAAACAAAAAAATAAGTATTTTTCCCCCCAGAAATGAAAATAAACATGTCTTTTTAAAAATAAATAAATTTACGATTTTATCTTTTATAGTTGTTCTTACTCTTTTATCTTTACTTTTATATATTGATAATTCTTATTTTATTACAGAAATCTGGATTTTTATATCAATGCTTATTTTTATAGTTTCTTTAGCAATATCAATGATTGATATAAAAAATCCTAAATTTTCAACATTTGATATTTTTTGCATTTTTATAGTTCCTCTTATTTATATGATCTTACATATGTTTTCTCTTATGGATCCAAGGAAAATTTATTGGTTAGACGAGGAGCACTTTTATTATATCGTTAAAGACATATTAGAAAATGGAATCATTCAATCTTTTTTTGATCGAAATGGAGCTCATGGATTCCACCCATTTAGCGCATCATATTTCCAAGCATTATTAATGTGGCCATTTGGAAGTTCTGCCTTTTCTTTTAGAATGACAAGTGTCCTCTCAATCATGTTTTTTATGCCTCCAACATACTTAATCGTTAAAGAAATTTCTTCAAAAATAACAGGACTTATCGTTTTATTATTAATATGCTTTTCTCATTATATGTATAATTTTGCTTACCTTGGATACAATAACAGTTTTCTAGGGATATTCGCGTTCATGTGGGGACTTTATTTTTTAATACTTGCGAAAAAAAATCTCTCTATAGGCCACACAATATTATCAGGATTGTTTTTTGGAATTTGTTGGTATTTATATGGCGTAGTCATTCTTGGAACTTTTGCTACGGGGTTCGTAATGCTATGTTTATCGAGGAAAAACTTCAAGAAGAACCTTTGTATTATCTTAGCCTTTTATCTTACAATATTAATTGTAATTATTCCCTTAACAGGAATTAGTATCGAGGAAAATATAAATTATATCTCTAGACATTCAAATTACACTAGAGAAAATATTTCACTTCTAGATCTAACTAAAGAAAGATTGCAGTTCGGATTTATTAAACCCTTTACACTTGGAGATTCGTCTCATTGGCTATTTGGCCCAGCCATAGATTACATAACTTCATTCTTTATGTTTATTGGAATATTTTTATTTACATTTAAAGACCATAAAAAAGAAAGTCAAAAAATATTTTTATTATTTTCATTTGTCCTTTGGCTCGCCATCATGTTATCAACTCCATATCCTCATTACTCAAATACAAGAATTATGTATTTAGTTGTTTTTTGGCTTATTTTCTCTGCTCATGGAATTTATTGCTTTATAAAAATCTTGTCTAATAAAAGTTCAAAAATTATTATAAGTACAATATTTACCGTCGCCATTATTTATTTTAATTGTTGTTATGGATTAGTATTTCCATTTAAGTATCAATACGAAATAAAACCACACGGAATCATCGCACAAATAAGTCTTGATAATAAAAATATAAATAATTTATATATTGTTTCCTCTAAAGATTTTAGTCACTATTATTCTATTTTTTACCAAGAATATTTAATTCCAAGTGACCTTACAAGTATTTTGACCTCCGACTTATCAAAATTGCCAAATAAATTACAAGAAAATGATGCTATTGTTATTTTAGAGAAAGAAAATAAAAATTTAATAAATACATTAGTAGAAAAATTACAAGATAACGATATAAAAGCTATTTTTAGAAAAAATTTAAAAGATCGAGGAGAAGTTTTTATACTTGCGCACTCTAAAATGATTCAAAAAATTATAGATGATGCATCTCCAGATAAGATGCTAGTTGCAAGCCTTTATTTACCTCCTATAAAATCTTGAAAAAATCTTTAATATTCCCATCAAACACAAATAAGCATGTAAGAATGATAGCTTTATATTATCCTTTACCAAATGAAAATGAGAAACCTGTTTTCCATTATAAGAAACTTTAGTATCAACATTTATTATTAAAATCTTTTTCCAATACGCTTTTACTATAATTTCTATATCAAATCCCATTCGTAAAAAATAAATTTTTGGAATTGTTTCAATGTATTTTAAAGGATAAACCCTAAAACCACACATTACATCTTTTATATCAAAAGAATGCGTTTCAAGTATGACCCAAAAATTTGCAAACTTATGACCAAAATTTCTTTCTTTAGGCTGCAATTCATCACAATGAGGTACTCCATTTATAATTGCATTCTGATTTTCTTTTGATATCATTAAAAATTTTTCAATATCTTTTGAATCGTGTTGCCCATCAGCATCAATTTGAAGTACATGAGAAAATCCTTTTTCTCTTGATATCTTAAATCCCCTTAATACTGCCCCACCCTTTCCGCTATTTTTATCAAGATGAAAATAAAAAATTTTATTTTCATCACAAAGATTTTTTAAATCTTTAGATTCTTCTTCTTGGCTTCCATCATCGACAACCAAAATAGGAATTTTATATATTAAAATCTTAGGCAAAAATTCTTTAAATTGTATAAAATGATTATAAAAAGGAATTAAAACTATTGGATTAAATTCGTTCATATTCTTTTATTCTTTAATTACAACAATCCCAGAAGAACATATCATATTTTTTTTACTATATTCAAAATAAAAATCTCTTTCTCCTTCCTTATTTATTTTTATAAAAATCTCTTCGTTTGGGAAGATAATATGAGAAAATTTTAATTTTTTAATATCAGAAAATGCTTCATTCACACCAAAAAAGTTTTTCAAAAAGTAAGATACAAAATGAACTTGAGCAACTCCCGGTAAAATCTTTAATTCTGGAAAATGGCCATCAAAATATACAGAATCCTTTATAAAAGTAAGTTTAGCAAAAAAAGAATCATCTGAAAATTTTATATCTTCAATGACAGGCTCTGCTATATTGTTTAAAAATATTTTCCTTATATCATTTACTAAAATTTTACCTTGTGTATTCATAGGTATTTCATAAACAAAACGTGTTTTTTTAGGAATGCTTCCTCCATTAAAGAAATTTAATAAATATTTATGAAGATTATTTACAAGATCTTTCTTTGTATGTTTTTTTAAAAAATCTTTTCCATCATCAGAAAGAACAACTAATGCGCCTAAAATAGGAGAATCTTTACCGACATCTAAACAAAAGCATTTTTGAACATATTGAGAAGATTCATATTTTTTTTCCATTTCTGGGAGAGAAACTCTTTTTTCTGCTATTTTTATAAGTCTATCAGTACGCCCCTTTAATAAAAAAGTTCTATCCTTATTTAATACTATTTCATCTTGCATTTGATATGGCTTTTCAAAAGCAAAATCAGAAATAATTTTCATCTTATTTTCATTATCAACTAAAACTTCTACAGGTGGGAAAATATGGAATTCTGCACCATCTTTTTGTTGTCTTGAAGCAATTCCACCTGTTTCTGTACTCCCAAAAATTTCATAAGGAGACACTTTAAATAAATCAAAAGTTCCTTTTGAAATATCTTCTTTTAATAAACTTCCAGATGTATAAATACGAAGTAAATTTTTCTTAAAATTGTATTGATCTTGATATTTTAGAATTTTTTCCAAAAAAGATGGTGTCGTCACAAATAACAAATTTTCATAATCTTCTTGTTTTTTACATAAACTTTCTGGTGAATACACAAGATCAAAATCAATTAATTTATTTGTCGCAAGAGGAAATAAAAGACGCCAAAGCATTCCATAAATATGATGAACAGCAACAGATCCAATAACCACATATTGTTTATCTAATAATGGTTTTTGAGTATTACAAATGTTTTGAATTTCAACGGCAAGCGTTTTAAATTCTTTTTTTATTTTTTTAGGAGTGCTTGTGCTTCCTGATGTAAAAAATGAAACATACTCTTTTTCCATATTGATAAAATCAAATGGTTTATTTTGTAAATCTAAAGGAAGTTTTATTATAAAAAATTTTTCATTATTTAAACTTTCTACATTTGTAATTAGATATTTCGATATATTTTCGAAATTTTCAAAACTTGCCTTTTGAAAATTTGCTGGCAATACAACTTCTTTTTTAGCTTGTAATAGCGCAAAAAAACAAATCGAAAATAAATAAATATCATCTTCTACATATAAAATTATTGATTCTTCTTTAATTTCTCTAAAAAAGTTTGAATATTTCGAAATTTCTGCTTTAAAGTCTCCAAAAGTAATATCTCCTTTTTCTTTTAAAGTAGAAATGACTCTCTTATCATCTAATTCTATAAAAATTTTAGAAACGTCTATCAAAAAATTTCCCCTCTTCTATAAGGCTAAAAAAAATAAAATCATGATTTACTTTACGACATTTATTATAAAAATACCATTATAGGACTATTTTGGAAAGATATCGCATACTTTGAATTATATAAAACAACTAATTTTCTTATTTTTTTTCTTTATCAATAGTTAATATTTGTTGTGTAGCTTGTCTAGAATCATTTATCGTTCCATTTCCTCCGACACAACCCCCCTTACAAGACATAACCTCAATAAGGTTTCCACTTAGGCACGATTTATCTTTTGCAATTTTTCTTAATTGCGCAATTGATATTTTGTCTAAGCCATCAATACATACTTTTTTTAAATTTGTTTTTTCATCATTCATTAAAAAATTTTCTACTGCATTTAATACACCATTAGAGATTCCAAATTGTTTTCCATAAATTGTAGAAACATCCTTAAATGATGATTCCTCACATTCTGCAATTTCAATTCTTTTTGCTACAAACCAAGCGCCTAATTCCTTAAAGTTAATAACATAATCAATATCCTTATTATCCTCGACTTCAGCTTTTTTTGCTATACATGGGCTTATAAAAACAACTATTGCATCTTTATTCATTTTTCTCACAAGCTCTGCCGTATAATAAAGGGGGGTTCTAGTAGACGAAACAAATGGCAATAATTCTTTTAAATGCTTTTCTAAAAGTTGATGATAACAAGCACAACAAGATGTCGTCATAAAAGGTTGATCTGAACAAACCTTTTCTTTAAATTCTTTTGCTTCATTCTTAGCAGTAATATCAGCGCCAAGAGCAACCTCATAAACGTCAGAAAACCCTAATTTTAGAATTGCACTTTGCAACTGTTTTAATGTACCAGGCAATTGTCCTGCGATAGATGGCGCTAACAATGCGATAACTTTTTTACCATCTTTTATATTTTTTAATACATCTATAATTTGACTTTTTTCATAAACAGCGCCAAAAGGACATGCTTCAATACATTTCCCGCACATTATGCATTTATCAAAATTAATTTTTGCCAAACCATTTTCATCTTTTGAAATTGCATTTACAGGACATGCCTGCTCACACGGAACTTCGATTTTCGTAATCGCATTATACGGACATGCCGATATGCACATTTTACAATTTTTACATTCTTCTTTATCGATAAAAGATTTTCCATCACGCATGCTCATTGCGCCAAATTTACAAACACTTTGGCAAGGACGAGCGACACAACCTTGGCATAAATCTGTAACAAAAACTCTATTTGGAGTACACCCCTTGCATGCGGTATCTAAAACTGTCAAACAATTTTTTTCTGGCTCTTTTCTTTCTAACGCCCTAGTAGCATATTCAGCCAAAGAAGTCCTTTCATCAAGTTCGTCAATTGAGAATCCTAAATCTGCAACTATCCTATCTTTTATGATTGCTCTTTCTTTATAAATACAGCAACGATACTCAACATTAAATCCTTTTGGACGCATATCATACGGAATGCTTCTTACACTTTCTGGAAAAATTTTTTCATAAAAAGCATTTATTAATCTAATAATAACTTCTTTTTTTAACCTTACGGCTTGATCATTACTTTTCATTTTTTTAATTTATTCTCAATTTGAGCTAAAACTTTTTCAACTGTTGCCTCAGATATAACATCATCATCTATTCTCACATATGGCGCTTTTGAATATTTCCAATTGACGGCACATAAACCTAGGCAAGGACTTCCAACGACCTCAACTTTTTCGCCAAACCTTTCAGGAATTATCTTCATTAATTCTTGTAAATAAGATGAGCCCATCACAAAACAAGTTGTCCCCAAGCAAACTTTTACTGTTATTTTTTTCATATTCACTCCTTACATATATTGTATCAAAACTTTTTTTATATATTTTTCTTCAAGTAATTTAGAAATCTTTTTTACAATATTTTTCCTTACCTCTATTTCTATAGGGAAATTAGGATCATAATGAGCTTGGTTAATCTTTGCACCAACCATAAAATTTATAGAGTCACTATTTAGAAAAAACCTTACAAGATCTCCTGCAGCATCGCTTGCATTCGTATCACCTTTTTCAAGATACTCAGAAACTTTTGTCAAAGTTAATATTCCCTCTGTGACCAAATCAACTCCCTGCATATAAGAAACGGCAGGTAACGCCCCAGAGTTTAGTGAAAATCTACTTTCTACTGGAATATTTAATTCTCTTGAAATTATATTAGCCGTTGTACCACCACAAATCGCTTTTGTGCCATTAAAATTTTTAAAAATTCCTGCATAAAAAGCGTCTTTGTCTTGATAATATGGTGGACCTGTAAAAACCAAAGATTCTCTTGGCTCCCGACAGTAAATTGACACTGCAGAAATATCATCATGCGCTTCCCTATTCGTTTCTATTCTTAAAGCATGATCAACTATACGACGAGACAACTCCCTGCTTGGAATAAGAGGGGCAACAGAGATCTCATGTAACAAAAATTCAATCAATCCCTTTCGCCTTAATCCTAATTTATAATCAGAATTTCCAAGTCCTGCTTGAGTTACTCCATCAGAACAAAAAATTAAACGATCATATTTTTTTAATTTTATTTTATAAAGATGCATATTTCTATTGGGAAAATTTTTTGAGGTGATAACTTTGAATTCAGGCTCCATCACTTGTCCATCTCTAATCCAAACAAATTCTGGATTCCCCTCTTCTACGATAGAGACTTCGCCATCTGCGTTATAGTCCATCGCTGAAAAAGTTGAGTAACTGATATGCCTAACTTGACATACAGGTAATGAATTCATAATTATTTCACAAGCCTTTCTTATACTAAAATTTTCCTCAATAAATTTTAATAACATCGTAGCTGTCATTGAAGATAAAATATTTGCTTTCACACCACTTCCTAATCCATCAGAAAGCACGGCTATCAATCTATCGATATCGGGATATCTTTTTGAAATAAAATAATCTCCATAAGCATTTTGATTATATTTTTTCTCTTGGTAACAATCGATATCTACAAACATTATTTGGATTCCTCATCTTTGTTAATATCAAAATCTTCGGCAATTGATGTTAATAATAACTCTGTATCAACCATATGTTCTCCAAGTAAACATGCTATTTCTTGTACTGTAGCAATATTTTTGGAAATAACTTCTTGAGCCTTATGCGCTATCTTCTCCCGATTAAATTCAGCTTGTGTAACATCTGTGATAACAGCGCCAACGATATTATGTGGTTCAATTGTAAACGCGATAATATCATATAATTTTCCATTTAACGGATAATGGTCTTTATGAATATCTTTTTCAGAATTTAAAGCCATTTTCATTATTGGTGAAAGCTTAACAACTTTATCCAAATTAGCATTTGCTAGCCCCTCGGGAAGTGTTGCGTAAAGTTCATAGTTTTTTCCACAAAACATTCTCATAAAAGCGTCGTTGGCTTCTGTAATATTAAGATTAGAATCTACCATTACAATTGCTGCGGGCATAGAACGTAGCATTGCTGCCGCTTTTCTTGTTGCTATTTTTCTCATATACGAAACACACATCGAAGGTTCTGCCTCTCCTGCTAGCATAGCCCTTGCTAAATCCTTACATGTTTGATAACCACAACCTCCACAATTTAATTCATCATCTTCACTATATTTTCCAATTTTTTGCATTGCCCCAACAATTTCATCTAATGTAAAATCATTCTGTTCAATTGGATTAGGATTATATTTTTCTTTAACAACAACATCTGGATTTTGAGGAACATTTTTTCTATTTACAACTTTAGATAAAATATTTGAATTAATGAGAATACTCGCCTTATCAGTCGAAATACATGGTCCATTTATGCATCCACCATCACATGCTAAAGCTTCGACAAAAATTTTATGATCAATTTTTTCAAGAGACAATCCATTAAGTGCCAAAGAGAATGACTCTAAAGAGCTAACATTCATAAGTTGAATATCATCTGATACTCCAACTCTTTTTAAAGTTTCATTCATTCCCCCCTCAATAGGATACAATGCTCCCTCATAGGAAAAATCTGGAACGAAAACATCATCATCATCAGAAACTTTTATATCCTTACTAGAAATTCCAAGGTCTTTTATCCAAAATTTTAAATTTTCAAACGTCAAAGCGACGTCTAACAATTCTGGATGGCGCATTGCTTCATTTTTTTTAGCGATACATGGACCTATAAATACTGTTGCAATGTCATTTCCAAATTTTTCTTTTAAAATTTTTGCATGCGTTAACGCAGGAGATGCAACAGGAGTTATATTTTTTGAAAACTTTGAATTATAAATTCTTATATAATCAACGATCACTGGACATGCACTGGAAATATACAATCCATTATCTGCATCTTTTAACATTTTAGCTGTTTGAATAGAAACTTCTTGCGCGCCCAAAGCCGTTTCGCTTATGTAGCTAAAACCTAATTTTTTTAACATTGCAATCATTTCTGACTTTGAAAGATCAAACACGCCTGCCCAACTTGGTGCCAAAGACACAGCTACTTTTTTTCCTTTTGCAAAAAGGGCCTGTACTTTATCTATATCTTGTCTTACTCTTTTTGCGTTATTCGGACATGCTTTCACACAATGTCCGCAAGCAATACATTTTTCGTTTATAACTGATGCATGATTATCATTTATCTTTATCGCCTTAACAAAGCATTCACGAACACACTTATAACAATCATGGCATTCGTTTTTTAAAGTATATACAGGATATAATTGTTCATCCATTTTTTAAGCCTTCTAAAATAGTTTTTAACTTTTCCTTTGTTACTTGTGTATAACATTTGTCATCAATTTTTAAGTTTGGACCACTTTGACATTTACCTTCACAGCAAAAGCCCTCTAATTCTACCTGTGCATTTAATTTATTATCGTAAATATATTTCTCAATAATTTCTAAATTTTTA
Source organism: uncultured Bdellovibrionales bacterium (assembly GCA_964534945.1). Lineage (GTDB taxonomy): Bacteria > Bdellovibrionota_C > UBA2361 > UBA2361 > CAKMMH01 > CAZHFA01. Next base: position 23,131 of record CAZHSB010000022.1, read on the forward strand.
TTATTTCCTCTTGCAAAGCAAGAACTTCCCATACATATTTTTATATTAGTTTTCATAGAATCTTCTTTTTTATATTGTCCTGTAAACTTTAAGAAATTCCCCATCAGATTCTCATTTAATACTTGAACACCATCAGGAACATTCAAAACTGTTGGCGAAAAATTCCAAATAAATTTTATATTTGCTTCTACCAATAAATTGGTCACACTTTGTGCAACTTGCCTTGGAACCGTTAGAATAACAAGCTCAACATTTAATTTTTTTGATAATGATTGTAGTTTATCAATGTTGAATATTTCCTTACCATTTACGATATTACCGATTTTTAGCGGATCATTATCAAATAATGCCAAGACATTTAGACCATAACTTACAAAATTATTATATTTAGCCAATGCAAATCCAAGATTACCCGCACCAACAATAAAAGCGCCTTTAGATCTTTTAAAACCTAAAGTTTTTTCAATAGAGGCTTTTAACTCTTGAACATCATATCCCACCTTACATTTTCCAGAATTATTTAGTAATCTTAAATCTTTTCTAATTTGAGAATCGTCAATTTTTAACAATGATGCTATTTTCTGACTAGAAATTATTTGGATTCCTTGATCTAAACAATCTTCAAAAATACAATGATACAATGACAAACGTTCTATGATTTTTTGTGAAAATTTTTCATGCATAATATAATCTTTTAACACTAGGAACTTTTATAATTTTCCTTCATAAGCTAAAATATAAATTTCCTTTATTTCCTCAACTAATGGATAAACAGGATTAGCACCTGTACATTGATCATCAAAAGCCAATAAAGAGAGCTCGTCTAATTTTTCATAAAAATCTTGTTTTGAAACACCAGCTTCGCGGATTGATAATGGAATATGAATTTCTTTTTTAAGTTGCACAATAGCATCAATTAAAAGCGATACTTTTTCATCATCATTTTTTCCACCTAGTCCAAGCTCATCAGCTACTTGCCCATATCGCGCCTTTGCATTTGGAAAGCGATATTGTGGGAAAACTCCCTGTTTTGTAGGGCAATCATTTGAATTAAATTTAATTATTTGCGTCATTATCAAAGCATTTGCAATCCCATGAGGCAAATTAAAAGCCGCTCCCAATTTGTGTGCCATTGAGTGACATAGTCCTAAAAAGGCATTAGCAAATGCCATTCCTGCAAGTGTTGATGCGTAATGCATTTTTTCTCTAGCGATCAAATCATCTTTACCGTTTTTATATGAACGAGGTAAATATCTAAATATTAATTTTGTTGCTTCCAAGGCAGGAGAGTTTGTAAAGTTTGTTGCCATAATTGATACATATGCTTCTAGCGCGTGGACTAAAGCGTCAATTCCAGAAGCTGCACATAGCCCTTGAGGCATCGAATCAACAAAATTTGGATCAACAATTGCCATTGACGGAGTAAGAGCATAGTCTGCTACTGGATATTTTATATGAGTAGCATCATCAGTAATAACGGCAAACGGTGTCACCTCAGAACCCGTTCCAGAAGTTGTCGGTATAGCAACTAATTGTGACTTCTTCCCTAATTCAGGAAGATTGCAAATCCTTTTTCTGATATCCATAAATCTCATTGCAACATCATCAAAAGCGATATCAGGTTGTTCATACATAAGCCATAAAATTTTTGCAGCATCTATTGGAGAACCTCCACCTAATGCAATAATTACATCTGGTTCATACGTTCTTAACATCACCAATGCTTCTTTTATCATTAATGTCGTTGGATCTGGTTTAACATCAAAATAAATCTGATAATCAATATTACATTCCGTTAATGGTCCTGTTAACCTATCTACCATTCCCGAATTAAAAAGGTATCTATCAGTAACTATGAATGCCCTCTTTTTTCCAACCAATTCTCTTAATGCCAAATCAGTTGCTCCACGTTTAAAATAAATTTTTGGCGGAACTTTGAACCACAACATATTTTCTCTCCTTTCAGCTACAATTTTATAATTTAACAAATGTTTTACTCCAACATTTTCACTAACAGAATTTCCTCCCCAAGATCCACACCCTAGAGTAAGTGATGGTTCTAAACGAAAATTATACAGATCTCCGATTCCTCCCTGAGAAGATGGAGAATTTATTAAGATTCTTCCTGTATGTAATTTATTAGCAAAAATTTTTATACGATCTGTTTTCCTTTCATCGGTATATAAAACTGATGTGTGGCCTGCTCCTCCTAAATCAACAAGATGATATGCTTTATCAACTGCATCATTAAAATCTTTTGCTTTATACAAAGCAATTACGGGAGATAATTTTTCATGTGCAAATGGCTCATCAAGAATAATATCCGTAGCCTCTCCTACTAAAATTTTTGTTTGAGCAGGGACTTTTATTCCCGACATTTTCGCAATCTTACAAGCAGGTTGGCCAACGATAGCAGCATTTACTTTTCCATTAATGATAATTATCTTTCCAACTTTTTTCTTTTCTTCTGCATTGAGAATATAAGCGCCTCTTAGTAACAACTCTTTTTTAACATCATTATAAATATCTTTTAATACGATAATTGATTGCTCCGAAGCGCAGATCATTCCATTATCAAAAGTTTTCGACATAATTATTGAAGAAACTGCCATTTGAATATCAGCTGTTTCATCTATTATCGCGGGAGTATTTCCTGCGCCAACACCTAGTGCGGGTTTTCCAGATGAATAAGCCGCCTTTACCATTCCGGGGCCACCTGTTGCCAAAATTGTTGCTACTATTTTATGAGAAAGAAGATGATTCGTTAGCTCTAAAGACGGTTCATCGATCCAAGCTATAATATCTTTAGGTGCACCTGCGAGAATAGCAGCTTCTAACACAACCTTTGCAGCTTCTATTGTAGATTTTTTTGCACGAGGATGAGGAGAAAAGACAATTGCATTTCTTGTTTTCAATGCTATTAAAGATTTAAAAATTGCTGTAGATGTTGGATTTGTCGTAGGTATAATTCCTGCGATGACGCCTAATGGCTCTGCCACTACTTTTGTCCCATTTACAACATCTTCACTAATAACTCCGCATGTTTTAGCATTTTTATGCTTATTATAGATATATTCAGATGCAAAGTGATTTTTTATAACCTTATCTTCCAATATCCCCATGCCTGTTTCTTCAACAGCCATTTTCGCCAAATCGATACGCTTTTTATTAGCAGCAATCGCTGCCGCTTTAAAAATCTTATCCACTTGTTCTTGAGAAAAACTACTATATATTTCTTGGGATTTTTTCACCCTATTTAAAAGGTTATCTAAAGCATCAATACCATCTACTACTCCATTGAATTCATTGGTGTTTTCATGTTCAACTTTTATTTTTTTAGCCATACATCTCTCCATATATTGTGATTTATTTCACAATTATATTTACATATCGCCAATCTCTCGTCAATACTTTAGAGAAATTTTTATTTAAATATTAGGAAAACCTAGCGATCATACATCGTTTTATCTAAAAGAATATCGAAGATATTCGCTCACAACTTAAATAAAAAAGTTACCTGGGGTTTGCATTCCCTTCGGGACCACTTAAATTTGGGACACACTTAAATTTGGGACATACACTTTATCAAAAAAATGTGTGTTTCATATATTTTTTGTTGCAGACTTTCAGTCTGCGGTCGGGGGGGCGGGTTTTGTTACCTGGGGTTTGCATTCCCTTCGGGAAAGTCAACCCCAGGCTGGGTTGTATAGCGTTTTCAACGCATGTGTATTTAGCGCGCAACATTTTAGTAGCTCGCCCTTTCAGGGCAACAAAGATTTTCGGGAGGAATAAAAAGGAGCAGCAACTTAATTTTAGGACACACTTAAATTTGGGACATGCACTTTATCAAAAAAATGTGTGTTTCATATATTTTTTGTTGCAGACTTTCAGTCTGCGGTCGGGGGGGCGGGTTTTGTTACCTGGGGTTTGCATTCCCTTCGGGTGTCACGTCCTGAAATAAGTCCACACATTTTGATGGAGACAGGAGATGGGAAAA
>CAZHSB010000023.1:0-26581 GCA_964534945.1 uncultured Bdellovibrionales bacterium
TTTTTTCTACTTTTTAAGAATAAATTCAAATGATATACTTTGCAAGATGGGTAAAAGTTTTTTAAAAAAGGTTTATAATAAATGAAAAATTACATTGTACTTTTGAAGCAAGTCCCTGATATTAAAGAAATAGATGATAACGCTTTTAATAAAGATACGGGAACGCTTATCAGAACAAAATTAAAAAATGTTTTAAATGAACTTGATAAACAAGCGCTTAGTTTTGCAAATAGATTAAAAGAGTTAGAGGGAGGTAATGGACAAGTAGTTTGCCTTACAATGGGACCTCCAATGGCAGAAGAAGTGCTAAAATATGCGCTAGCAAGATCGGCAGACCATGTTATTTTATTATCAGACAGGGCGCTTGGTGGTGCTGACACTGTCGCGACAGCAAGTCCATTAGCTTCTGCAATAAGAAAAATTGAAAAAGAAATTTTTAACGGCAAAGATTATTATATAATATCAGGAATGCAATCTGTAGATGGTGATACCGCGCAAGTTCCTGCACAAATTGCTTCAGACCTTGGAATACCTTGTATTCCTTTTTTGACAAATTTAGAGAAAAAAGAAAGCAAAATTGTTTTTTCAGAATTAACTTCAGAAGGAGAAATAAAAGTTTCTTTGAGAAACTTTCCGTCACTACTTACAGTAGCAAAATATGATGTTGAATTATATCCAACATTCGAAAAAACTCGTTATGCAAACAATACGAAAGTTACTGTTTGGGACGCTTCCTATGTAAGTGATGCGAAATATATAGGTGGAAATGGTTCAAAGACACAAGTCGTAAAAGTTTTTGCTCCATCAAAAGCAAAAAGAAAATGTATTAAAATAGATTCTGTAGATGAGTTATCAAAAATTATTGTATCGTCTTTGAATGGAAAAAAATCTAATACTACGCAAGAAAAAACTTATGAATATAAAATGGTAGAAGATAGAGATTCTATTTTTGACCGTTCGTATGAAGGATTGGAAAAAGAAAACGAAGCCTACGAAAAAGTCGAAAAAATTTTAGAAGAATTGAATATAAAAAGTATTGATCAAATTACGGATGATGTAAAAAACAAGCTTATAGAAAAATCATCGCTTAGAGATAAGGTGATTGATGAAATAATTTCTTCATACAGTCAAACAAAGCCTACATACTCAGGAGACATTTGGGTTCTTGCTGAAATAAATTATGGGAAAATTACGAACGCAACATTTGAACTTTTAGGAAAGGCATCAAAGTTATCAAAAAGTTTGAAAGTAAAAGCATGCGTTCTTTTGCTTGGTGATAATGTTTCAAGCTTTCAGAATGAATTAATTTTTATGGGAGCTGATAAAGTTTATTGTATTGAAAAACAAGAGCTAAAATTTTTTGATCCTTTAATTTACGAGCAAGTGGTTTGTAAAATGCTTTTAAAATATTTACCGCAAATTGTTTTGTTCGCTGCAACATATCAAGGTAGAGTTTTAGGCCCAATAGCTTCTTACAATTTAGAATGTGGACTTACAGCAGATTGTACATCACTTGAGATAGGGGATAATTCTAGGAAAGGTGAAATTGGAGTATTGTTACAAACAAGGCCTGCGCTTGGGGGAAATATAATGGCTACAATTTGTACAAAAAATTCAAAGATTCAAATGGCAACTGCACGACCCGGAATTATGAAAGCTTGTGAACGTGATGAATCGAGAAAGGGAGAAATTATAAACGAAGATGTAAGTATCGATATGTCAAAAAAGAGTTTTGATGTTTTACAATCTTCTTCTGAAAATAATAAAGTCGAATTCTCAAAAGAGATAATTATTTCTGGTGGAAGAGGGCTCGAAAATAAAGAAAAATTTAAAAAGTATATAGAAGATTCTGTAGATGTAATCTCTACTAAACTTGGAGTAGATGCTTCATGGGGGGCTTCGAGAGTTGCTGTAGAACAAGGATTTGCTGAAAGGCAAAGACAGATAGGGCAAACTGGAACTGCTGTAAGTCCTAAAGTTTATATAGCTTGTGGTATTAGTGGAGCTATCCAGCATGTAATAGGATTGCAGGGAGCTGAGACTATAATATCTATAAATAACGATAAAGATGCACCTATTTGTAATACATCTGATTATTATTTTATTGGTAATGTAGAAAGCGTAATGCCAGAAATTTTAAATACAATCAAAAAAAATAATGAATAAAAATAGGTTATAAAAAAAGAGGGAAATAAAAATGACAAATTATTTAAAAACAAAAGTTTTAGTAGTTGGCGCAGGGCCTAGTGGACTTTCGTTCGCAATCTCTGCAAAGAAGAAAAATTCTAATTTGGAAATATGTGTAATAGATAAATCGGCAGATGCTGGCAATCATATTTTATCTGGTGCAATAGTTGATGCAAAAATATTAGATAATTTTATAGAAAAATATATTGGTTCTTTAGATGAAAATGAAGAATTAAAAAAAGAATTGTCCTTAACTGTAGATGGCGAGCAAATGCTTTTTTTACCAAATAGTGTGTTTAGTTTTGATATTAAAAAAGTATTAAATATTTTGAATAAGTTTTATAAACCATTTTCTTCAATGTTACATAAAAATGATTACGTTGTGTCCCTTTCTTCTTTAGTAAGAGTGTTAGAAAATTATGCAAAAAAAATTGGTGTTGAAGTTTATCATTCTTTCGCAGCAAAAGAAGTAATCTTTGATGAAACTTCAAAAGCAATAAGAGGCGTAAAATTAGTAGATCTTGGATTAGATGAAAAAAATGAAAGACAAGCAAATTATACGGCGGGAGAAACAATAGAATGTGACTTTCTAGCGCTTGCAGAAGGAGTCGATGGATTGCTCTCAGAAAGTTTAGTGGAAAAAGCTGGATTAAAAAGAAAAACTCCGCAGCTTTATTCTGTTGCTGTAAAAGAAGTGATTTCTGTTACAAAGGAACAATATGAAAAGTTTGGAAAGAATCATGTTCTCCATTCTATTGGATATCCACTTTGTAATTTTTATTCAATAAATCTTTTTGGCGGAGGAATCGTTTATCCTGTAGAAGATCAAAAATTAGCTGTTGGAATTATAGTCGGGCTTGATTGGAAATATGCAGATTTTTGTGCTCAAGATGCACTTGAGAAATTCAAAACACACCCTGCAATAAAAAAATATATCGATGGTGGCGAAGTCATAGAGGCAGGAGCAAAAATGATTCCGGAGGGAGGATATAATGCGATACCAAGAAGTAACTTTGATGAGATTGGTTTTAATAATGCGATAATTTTAGGAGATAGCGCAGGTTTTGTCGATATGAGAAAGATTAAGGGGGTTCATAACGCGATAAGAAGCGCAGAAGCAGGAAGTGATGCTTTGATGAAATCCTTAGATAATAATAAAGATTTTGCTAGATTCTATACGGAAAACTTAAAGGAAAATGGAGTGCTAGACGAACTTTATTTTTCAAGGAATTTTAGACAAATAATATCAAAGCTTGGAAATTTCTTTGGAATGCCACTTTCAATTTTTAGCCATTTCTTTCCTGATATTAAGGGAGAAGAAGATTTTAAGGTGATGTCTAAAAAATCATATCCATTAAAACTCAAAAAGAATTTTGATAAAGATTTTTTCGTTGCTATGGCAAAGACAGAACATAGAGAAACGCAACCTTGTCATATAAAAATTTTAGATCCAAACCTATGTTTAAAATGTCAAGAAGAATTTGGATCGCCTTGTATTGCTTTTTGCCCTGCAGGTGTTTATGAAAAAGATAATAACGGGGATACGAAGCCTTTAAATCCATCAAATTGTCTTCATTGTAAGACTTGCCAACGAAAATGCCCCTATCAAAATATAAAATGGACAGTACCAGAGGGGGGATCTGGGGCTAAATATAAGAGAAGCTAGATACAAGTTATTTTGATATTTGAAAAAAAGATAATTTTAAAAGGTTGTTTTTATGAAAATTCTTCTTAATAGACTTATTGTTTTTAGTTTTACATTTTTTATTTCATGTAGCATTTTTGTTAAAAAAGATTTTCTTAATTCTGGCGATGTTAAATATAAAAAAGAATTAAGAATCTCTAATCAGTTAATTACAGTTACGCCTCACAATACTTCTTATGCCATATTTAAATTATGGGAAAAGGATAAAAATAATATTTGGAATAAAATAGATGAGTTTGATGGAAGAATTGGTGGTAGGGGAATGTCAAGTAATAAGCAAGAAGGGGATAAGAAAACTCCCACAGGAGTCTTTGCTTTGAAAGAGGGATTTGGAATTAAAAAAATATCAACAAAGATAAAATATAGAAATTTAAATGGCTCAGAATATTGGGTTGATGACTATAACTCACCTTTTTATAATACAATGCAAATAGGATTAGGAAAAAATGCTTGGAATTCATCGGAACATCTAGTGGAAAACAAAGTAGAATATCAATATGTAGTCGTGATCGATTACAATAGATACCCAGTTATTAAGAAAAGAGGTTCTGCCATTTTTCTTCATGTTGAAAATAATAAAGAGACCTCTGGTTGCGTAGGTGTTCCTAAAAAGAAAATGATAAAAATCTTGAAATGGTTAGATCCTAACAAAAATCCTAAAATTATATTAGGTTATTAAGTTAGTTTTCTTTTAAATTTAATTTTCTGTCAGTAAGCTTTGTTACCATCATAGCGCAAACTGTGTTCCCAGTTGAATTTAGTAACGTTGCGGGAGCATCAATAATTGTGCTTATAATCAAGATTAATGGAAGCAGTTCGGGAGAAAATCCTAATATAGACAATAATGCCATTTCTCCTGCAACCCCGCCACTTGGAATAGCTCCAATAATTACACTCGTGATAAAGGCAACGATGAAAACTATAAAAATTGTGGAAAAGTCAAAAAAATTTTGTCCAATTAATTGATGTAAAAAAAATATTTTAAAAACATTTCCAATCAAAGAGCCATCTTTGTGAACATTTATCCCTAGAGGAAGAACAATTTCGGCAATATCATCAGGTACGCCCATTTTTTTTGTTGCTATTAAGTTAGCAGGAAGTGATGCAGAACTTGAGCAAGATCCTAATGCCATAATAGATGGAGGAATAATGTTTTTCCAAAAAATTTTTATAGCAGTAATTCCTCCAGATATATATGCATAAAAAGTAAATAAAACAAAAAATGAAAAAACAGTAATTAATAAATATAAGATAAAAATTTTTGCATATCCCGAAAATATTTGAGGTCCTGTTTCATGCACTACATTTGCAAAGTAACAAGCGAGGCAAAAAGGCGCAAGCTTCATAACAAGCTCTATTAATTTTAGCATTATATCTTTTCCAGAATTTAAAAATGCAGCAATGGGTTTTCCCTTTTCTTTACAAAGTGATGTTGAAATTCCAAATAAAATTGAAAAAACAATAAGAGGAAAGATATTGTTTTTAGATAGTAGCAATGAAAAGTCACTAGAGGTAAAGATATTTGCTGATTTTTTTAATAATTCTTTTAGTGATATTAAATTACTATTTGTAAATTCTTCTGATAAGTTATTAAAATTTACTGGATCTAGCATTAAAAGATTTTTAAAAGAAAATATTCCTAAAATTCCTAAAGAAATTGAAATAAAAGCAGTAAAAAGGAAAACTATAATCGAATTTTTTAATATTTTCCCCATTCTTGAAATTTTATTCATTGATGCCAAAGCAGAAGATGTACAAAAGAAAATAAGAGGAACTAGTGTCATAAATAAAAGGTTTAAAAACAAATCCCCGATTGGTTTTACTAATATTATTTTGTCGTCTGAAAAAGTTCCTATCACTCCGCCAATAATAATGAACGAGATTAAGGTTATAGATGATTTATAGTTTTTTAAAAAATTTTTCATAACAATCCAAGAATAATTTATTAAGTTTATGATAAAACAAAGTGACTACTTTTTAAATATATAGTTTTTAAGGAATAAAAATAAATCTCTTGTTAGAGCTGATTTTAGGATATAAAATTCCATCATGATATCTATTTTTTTTGATTTAGAAACAAGCACTACTAATCCTATAGGACAGATTTTAAATTATAGTTTAATTGCTACAGATGATAATTTTAACGTTATAGAGGAGTGCTCTGGGGATATAAAGATTTCACCTTTAGAACTTCCAGAGCCTCAAGCAATATTAGCAAATAGAATTAATGTTATTGAGCATCAAAAGAAGAATCCTTTAAATGAAATGATGTCTATGAAAAGAATTTATGATTTTTTTGAAAAAATTATAAAAGAAAGTGGGGGAGAGAAAATAACATTAATAGGTTACAATTCATTAAAATTTGATGTTCCATTTTTAAGAACATCTATGATAAGAAATGGGCTATCTCCATATTTTGCTGGTAAGATTATTTATAGAGATTTACTCTTTTTAGTCAGAAAGCTTTCTTGTGTAGAAAAAAATTTTAAAAGAATTTCTGCTAAAGATTCAAAAGATATTAATAAGCTTTCATTAACATTAGAAACGACATGTCAAAATTACGACATATTGATAGGAAAACAACTTCACTCATCAAGAGATGATGTTATATTGACGATAGAACTTGCTAAAAAGCTTTTAGAAGAATTTAATGCTGACATAAGAAAGTTTAGAGGCTATGAATTAGAATACTCTGAACATCTTGAATATAAAAATCCAGAAAAAATATTTACTCCGATTTTTCCAGAATATGATTTAGCAAATTCAAATACATTCGTGAATAGATTTTACTCATTATTGGATTATTCTGACAAAGCTTCGTTGTGGATTGATCTTGATGATTTTAAAAAATTAAAAGATGGAGAAAAGGAAAAATCAATTAGATGGTATAATTATAATTCTTCATCCCTTTTTAAGAGGGGAGAACTTACAAAGATTTCTTTGGATTATGTAGAGCTATCAAAGGAGGCGATAGGTAACTTAAAAGGTATAAATTTAGATAATTATTTTTCGACAACAGTCTGTGATATTGAGCAAGATATATATAGACTTCCATTTAATTCATTGGATTTATTGAATAAATTTATTTGGGGTGACCATTCTCCAATCTCTATTGAGGCCAAAAATAAGGATTTAAACAATGTTTTATCACGATGGAAGATAGCAAATTTTAATTGGGATTTAGAAAAGGAATCAGAAAATATAAAATATTTAAGAATGTACGCTAATTATAGGTATGGAAATGAAAAAATGTTACTATTAAATAAATTTGCTACTAAGGAAAGTGAGGAAAAAAGTGATTTTCATAAAAGTTTTTCTGATTTAATGTTAGAAATTGAATCTTTAAAGAAAAAAGAAAATCTAAATAATGAAGATGTGGTTTTGTTGAGTTCTTTGGAGGAATTTTACAAAGAATCTTATATATCTAAATTTTTTATTAATAATTAAAAGCTTATGAAAATTATTAATTTTATGTTATCAATTTCAATTATTATTGTTCTTTGCTTTCTTACAATGGAATTTCGAGATTATAAGTTAGAGCAAAAAGAAATATCAGAATACCTAATCAACTCATCAAATCGATTAAATGATCTTGAAAAAAGAATAAACTATTCACTCAAAAATCAAAAGTCAGGAAATAAAATTCAGAATAATACTGAAATAGAAAATTTTAGAATAGAAATCTTATCATTATTATCTGTCACTGTGAGATATTTTTTAAGTGTATCAGAAGAGCAAGGTAACCTTATAAAGCTTTTAGAAAATATAAATGCATATAATGAAGCCCCAGATACTGAAAAAGATTTTATGCAAAAATCATTACAAGAGAATGTAGATAGATTAAGAAAGGAAAATCTGGATTTAGCAAAATCAAGAGAAGGCCTAAAAGGAATAGTAACAAACTTAAAAGATAACTCTTTAGAATAAAATCCCCCCTGTCTTTTACGAAAAACCCTTATTTTAAGGAAGAAAGCAAGAAAGAGATTAGAAGTAGAATTCTAATTCCTGTTTTTTAGGGGAGATTTTTGACAATAATTTAAATAAAACGGAGAGAAGTATTTTATTTATCTATTTCCCATAAAAACTTGATTAGAATCTTTTAGGTATGACGCATTGTTCTTTGCATCGTAATTGTATTTTTCTTATTCTTTTGGATAAGTAAAATTTTTAGAATTAAAATTAGGATACTCAACCCAATCTAGATATAAACCATAACTTGGAGCAGTTTTCCCCGCAAAAATTCTGTTTTTTTTGGCTAATATTTCTTCGATGCTATCCTTTTCTCCTTTTCCTATAGCTACTAATGTTCCAACAATATTTCTTACCATTTGTTTTAAAAAACCAGAACCAATAACGCTAAATTTGATAAGATCTGAAGATTTTATTAATGAGACGTCAAATATTTCTTTTATTGGAGTCTTTGCCGTGCACCCAGAGGCTCTAAAACTAGAAAAATCTTTAGTCCCGATTAAATATTTAGCCTCGTCTTGCATTTTTTCAAAATTAAGCTCTTTTGCTATATGCCAGACCTTTCCAAAATCTATACAGGGAGGATTTCCCCTATTTAAAATTAAATAGGAATATTGCTTTTTTATACTATCTCTTGTCGAATGGAAATCATCATTTGCTATATCAATATGAACAATGCTTAGTTCATGTCTTAAAATACTACTTATTGCATAACTAAAAGTTCTAAGATCCATTCCAAGATCTTCAATGCGAAAATTTACAACTTGCCCCCTTGCATGAACTCCTGCATCTGTTCTACCTGAAGCTATAATATTAGAAATGTCTTGCTTGGTGATAATTTTTATAGCACGCCTCATTTCTGAATAAACAGTTTTTAAGTTAGGCTGTGCTTGCCAACCATGAAAATAGCTTCCATTATATTCGACAACAAGACGTATATTTTGCATCTTAGTAAAAATAAATTACATATTTTCTAATAATTTTTGAGCGATTTGAACTGCGTTTAATGCAGCACCTTTTCTTACGTTATCAGAAACCACCCATAAATTAAGACCAAAAGGAACAGAATTATCCCTTCTAATTCTTCCTACATGGATTTCATCTCCTCCAGCCGTATCAATTTGCATTGGATAAGTATTGATATCAGGGTATGTAACAACTCCTTTAACTTTTGATAATTCTTTATTTAATTTTTCTATGTTAATTTCTTTTTGTATTTCTACATTTATACTTTCTGCATGAGAGAAAAACACAGGGACTCTTACTGCGGTAGCGGTCATTAAAAGTTTTGGTAAATTTAAAATTTTTCTTGTTTCATTTATCATCTTATATTCTTCTTTTGTATAGCCGTCTTCTAAAATAGAATCAATTTGTGGAATACAATTAAAGGCAATTTGATGTAAAAAAGCTTCAATTTCTAATGGCTTTTGATTAAAAATTGCAAGGGTTTGACTCCAAAGCTCATCAAGTGCAGCCTTTCCTGCGCCAGAAACTGATTGATAAGTAGAAACAACTACACGTTTTAATCCAGCCATTTTATCGATAGTATCTAAAATAGGAATCATTTGAATTGTAGAACAATTTGGATTAGCAATAATTTTATCATCTTTTTTTATATCATCGAAATTAACTTCTGGAACAACTAAAGGAACATCTTTGTTCATTCTAAAAAAACTAGAATTATCAATACAAATAACTCCTTTTTTACTCGCGATATCAACATATTTTTCTGAAAGATCCGCGGAGGTCCCAAAAAGTGCAATATCAACTCCATCAAAAGAATTTTCGTCAAGTATTTTTACTTCATAACTTTCGCCACCGACTTCATAAAGTTCCCCTACTGAATTTTTAGATGCTAAAAGTTTTATATCTTTAAAAGGAATTTTTAAATCATTTATTACATTTTGCATTTCACTTCCAACAAGCCCTGTAGCTCCAACAATTGCCAAGACAGCATCTTTTTTCATAGTAATTCCCTTTTTTTAATAAAAATTTGTTTTTTATCGTATGACATCTCATAATTTTTTTCAACGAAATTTTTACTTATTCTTGTCTTGCATACAAATATTTTGTTTTATACAATTTAATCATGAATAATTTAAAATTTTCGGTTATTACCCCATCTTTTAATCAGGTTGAGTTTATAGAACAAACAATTTTATCTGTATTAGATCAAAATTATCCTAATTTTGAGCATATAATCATTGATGGCGAATCTACTGATGGAACAGTTGAAATATTAAAAAAATATCCGCATTTAAAGTGGGTTTCAGAAAAAGATAACGGACAAACTGATGCATTAAATAAAGGTTTTAATCTTGCCTCTGGTGATGTAATTGCATGGATAAATTCTGATGATTGGTATTTTCCTGATACATTTTTAACTGTAGCAAAATACATAAAAGATTTTCCTATAGTATATGGAGATTGTTATATTACTGATAAAAAATGTAATGTAACAGAAAAAATTATTAACGTTGAAAAGTCAGTGTTTGATATTTTAAAATACTGGGTTCCCTACTCCATTCCTACACAGCCTGCTATATTTTTCACTAAACAAGTTTTGTTAGAAAATGTTTTTAAAGAATCATTGGGTAAAAAATCTTTTTTAGACGACTATCTAAATTATTCAATGGATTTTGAGTGGTGGTTAAGAATTTGGAATAAATATAATAAAAAGAAAATAGATCAAGTTTTTGCTGGCTACAGAATGTATGATGACAATAAAACTGGTCAAGGCATGGTTCCTTTAGAGCCTGAAATGTCAAAAGTTTTTAGACGATTTGAATCTCGTAAAATTAATTTAGAACAGACTTTTAGTATAGTAATTTCTTTAGATAAAAATACAGATTTTGAAAAAGATTTAGTCCCTATTTTGCAAAGCATATATAACACTAATTATAGGGATGTTGAAATTATTATTAACGATACTTCTTTTGATAAAAAGTTTAAAAAACATTTTAAATTTTTTATGGATATATCAAAAACACTGTTATTTCCAAGAGAATTTTCCAAGAGAATAAGATATTTCTCTAAAGGAGACAATGAAGTTGAAAATATAAATTTTTATATAGAACAAATAATTTATAGTAGATATATTCTTTTTCTAGGTGAACCTACTAAAATAAAATCTAATTTTTTTGAAAGAATGCTAAATGAATTTTTAAATGATAAAAAATCTTTAATTTTATTTTCAGATGAAGATATTCAGTTTAATTCAAACGAACAAATATTATCTTATAATTACGAAAACCGTAATTTTATATTAAGAAAACTTAGTTTCATCGATGTCGGACGCTTTAATGATTTCAATAATTATGGACTCTCATTAAAAGAGTACTCATTAAAAAATATAAAGAATAATTGGGAAATATCTCTAATGGAGATTTAGTCTTTTACCAAACAATATCTCTGAAATACATTAAACTTCAAAGATATTTTTACCGTCCATATCGCTAGGGGTATTTATTCCATAAAGTGCTAATATTGAAGGTGCTAAGTCAATTATTCTTGGATTTTCGCTTACAAATTTTTTATTTGTTAAAAGTACCCCAGGAACATGACTTGGATCCATGCAATGATCTGCAGCCCATTTATTTGTTCTATCCTTAAAAATTTCTTTTGGAAATTTTCCTAAACAAGCAGAATCTGAGATTCTATAGCCAGAATTATAGCCAACTATTATATCTGGAGCTATTTTTTCAAAAGAGCTGTGGAAAAACCTTTTAGCATCGTATGCTTTTGTAATAACGCGTTCTCCTGTTTTTGGATCCACAATCTTTTCTAAAGCTAAGATTAAATCATTTTTTATTTTTTCTTCATCTTTCTTTTTTATAGATCCATGGATTTCTCTTCCCTCTAGATTCAGGTAAATGCTATTTATTCCCATAGCATATGCTTTCGTCTTTTTCCAATCAACATAATCATAAAATTCACTATCATAAAATTTATTCTCATCTGTAACAGCAGTAAATCCATTTTTTACAAGCCATGTACTTAAATTAAATTCCCTATAAAAAGGGGCAAATCCATGATCTGACATAACAATAAGAGTAGTGTCTGAATCTACTTTCTTCATTGTCTTCTCAAGGACTTTATCCATTTGTTCGTAATAATAACGCATAGAATTTTTTAGTTTATCACTTGCATGTGGATCATATAGGACATGATTTTTATCCATTAGATGTAAAAGCATATGTGAATTCTGATCGATGCTTGTAAAATAAAAGAAAAATACACCATCTTTAAAATTGCTAAACTCATAATTAAATAAATCTAAATTTTCTTTTAAAACTTTTTTTCCTTGATTAAAGAATTCATCATAATTAAAAATTCCTGTTGATAATGCTTTTGTATCTTCAGGAAAGCCTTGTGTATAGAATTTCCCAACTTTTTTTTCTAAAGTCTTTGAATAATCTTTTGGATAACATAGAGGTAAAGTTGGATCTGCAGGATCAACATTAATTGGAGTCATGTAAATCTGTAAACTAGGCTGCACCTTTTGTACATAAAATTTAACGATGCCCTTTACCGATCCGACTACAGGAAAAAGCTCAAAATCTACCGCTATCCAAGGGGACCATTCCCCCTCTTCTAAAATATAAGTTTTATCTTGAATATTTATTTTTACAATTTTATTTTCAGGATCCTTATCTATTGTAAAATCAACTTTTGAGCTTTCTTTCTTAACCTTAAAGGAGTTATCTGGTCCCTCAATTTCAGTCTTAAAAGTATATGTCGGAGAAGAAAGTTTTACGATTCTTCCTCCGCTTAATTCACTTATAAGTTTAGGTTCTTCTTCTGCAAATACCGTAAATGTACCATAAGTTCCGAGTAAGTCTGGTGTCCCCATTCCACTTAATGCAATCGTATCTTTATCGACAACAGGAAAGTTCGCAGGAACTCTAAACATCGTAGATAATACATCTTTATCATGTAAGTATTTCCAAAAAGGAGTTCCTTGTCTTAAAAGCTCAACTTTTCCAGATTTTAAAGGAATTTTCCAATTACCAACTGTTAAATTGCTTTTAGAATCCGTACTTTTTGATGTCGATAAAAATGGCGAAAAAGTTGTCGCGTCTCTATGAACAAAATCAAAAATTCCATGTTTCCCAGGATTCATCCCAGTTATAAAAGATGCCCATGCAACAGGACTTTGTGGTGGAATAGTAGTACCTAATGGGGAAAAATATTCATTTTCCATCAGCTTCTTGAAATTTGGCATTATCCCCTCTGCTACAAATTTTTTAAGAAGTTTTGGATCCATTCCATCAATACCTAAAATTATTACTTTTTGATTTGATGAAGAATGCTTCTTAAAGCCTTTTTTGCTCTTATTGTTATCTTTAGCAAAGCTTTTTTTTAAAGGAATAGTAGATGCTCCAAGTGTAGCAACGCCAAGAGCAGAAAGCTTTAAAAAGTTTCTTCTACTTTCATTAATTTTTTTCATGTTTAATAAATTCCTTTTTTATAAATAACCTAGTGCCTTTAGCTCTTTTATTTCTTTTTTGGTTAAATTCTGATCTTCTATTTTATCACTAAAATCGTCAGTTAGTATATAGTGTAATTTTTTATCATACTTTTTAACAAGCTTTTCCTCATTTTTAGCAATATTATCAAGTTCAAATGGATCTATCGTTAAATTGTAAAATTCATTTTCTGCTTTTTCATTGTAAATATATTTAGATTTTTTATCTGCGATGGCTTTCACTTTCCCATCTATCCAATCTTGCCTTATCATAGCAGTATCTTTAGGTCTTCTTTCTGCAAAAATATACTCCCTAAGTTCGCTATCGGTATCGCCTAAAATGATATTTTTAAAAGAAATTCCGTCTTGGTTCTTAAGTTGCTCTTCTGAAAGTGGGATTCCTACCAAATCAGAAATTGTCGAAAAAAGATCAACAGAGCTTATGAGCGAATCTCTTTTCTTTGACAAAAACTCTTTTGTATTTGACCAAAAAATCAATGGTATTCTTAACTGCTCTTCATAGAGATATTTTCCATGTTCTGCATAATTATGATTTCCTAAGCCCTCTCCATGATCAGCAAGCAAGACAATTAAAATTTTACTATCTTTTCGCTCATCTTTTAGGAAATCTAAAAAACTTATAAGCTCTTCATTTACCCAACGAAGCTTTGCGTCGTATGTTGAAATCTTTGTTAACATATCTTCCTTACTTTCAAAAAAGCTTTCAGGAATATGTTGTTCTTTTGTTAAATAATCATAATATTTAGGATCTTTTTTTAAAGAATCTACGAACTCAAAATATTTTTCAGGAAGTTTACCTGTTTTTGCCCATTGATGAACATCATAAAGATGAAGCCACAAAAATAACTTATCATTTTTATTGGGCGTAGTATCCTCGAACCATGCTTTTACCCTCTCAATATTTTGATTTACAAGTAAAAACCAACCAGCCGAGCCTATTTTTTTTATACGATCATAATATTTTTCACCTAATTTATCGAACGATACTTTTCCATCTAAAAACCTTGTAGCGGGAAAACCAATGGTTTTAAATCCATGATTTTCAAAATGCTTTTTTATATTATAAATATCTTTCGATAATGAATCATGATTTCTTAGCACTTTATGCCTTTGTGGGTAAAGTCCTGTGAACATCGTCGTATGAGATGGTGCAGTATGAGAAGATGCAGTAAAGGCATTATTAAAGACTACCCCCTCATTATTTAACTTATCTATGAAAGGAGATGTCTCAAAAGGGTATCCATAGCTTTTAACATGATCTTTTCTCAATGTATCAATAGTAATAAAAACGACTGTATCAAATCTTACCGCTGATTTTCTAAAAAAATAAACCCCTAGACAAAAAACAAGCAATACAACGACAAAAGTTATAAAAAAAATTCTCTTCATGTATATTATTTTACAATACTTCTAACTAAAAACAAGCTTTTGAAAATCTTATTTTTTTTGTTTTAAAAACTTGTTTTATCAAAAATTAAATTAAATATTTTTTGATATACTAGCAGAAGTCGAAAGTTCCTTTTCAATTGTAGCTTGCAATCTTGGCTTAAATGAAGCATTTACACCAAGAGCTTTTGATAATTCATCAGCAAATTGATTAACTTTTGGAGTAATTTGAGAAATATCTGCTCTATATCGAGGTACAAGCACTTCTATAGCTCCAACAATCCCTCTATGATTTGAAACCAATCTTGAAATTGAGATTACCTCGCTATCCTCTTTTCCCTCATCAACTAAAATATTTGAAGATTTTAAATCAAGAATTTGCTTTTTAGAAGGGGTTTCGTTTGGAATAATCTCATTTAAAATTGTATCTGAAAGAGATGACAATAATAATTTTCCCACAGAAATTTTTTGGGCATCAAATGAAACGCCATATCTTGAAGCGATTTTTACTGTTTTTTGTGATGCGATGCTTATAGGATATTGCACTCTAGAATTTTGTAAAATTGCCAAGCTCGCGGTTTCTCCCAAGTCTTTTGAAAGTTTTTCTATATAAGGTAAAGAACGTAGAATTAAATCACTTTGTGACAAATAAGATTGCCCAAGCTCTAAAGTTTTTACGCCAAGAGAATATTCTTCTGTTATAGGATTTTGTTCAACATATCCTCTAAGCTCAAGGGTAGCTAAAATTCTAAAAACATTATTTTTTTGAAGCCCAAGCTTTGTTGCCAATTCTGTAACACCAACATCACTCCTTGCCTGTGTCAAAGCATCTAAGACATCTAGTGCATGTGAAACTGATTGAATAATATAATTTGTCTTTTCTCTTTTAACCATTTTTAAAATCCCCGAAAATACTTATTAAAAACCAAAAAATAAGTTTTTTTAAAGTAAATATATTTCTCTATAATATCCACCTTCATAACTTATAGTTATTTTATACCAACAAATCGCTTTTTGACAACAGGGTATTTTTCAATTAATTTTTTCCATAACTTATCAAATTAGACACCTTTGAAAGCCTTATCTAGCAAACTTTGCGTTTTTTCGGTTGCAGATAATAATGGCAAACGTAATCCATAATTTTTTATAATGCCTTTAGTATAAAGAGCATATTTTACTGGAATAGGATTTGATTCTGAAAATAATAAATTCATAAATGGCAAAAGTTTAAAATGTAACTCTTTTGCAAAATCTATTTCATTGTTTTTCATAGCTTTATAAAGTTTCACCATTTCACTTGGTAAAACATTTGAAATTACACTAATTCCACCTTTGGCACCAAGTAGTAATGATGGGCAAATAAAAGCATCTTCTCCAAGTAACACATCGATTTTATTTCTTACCCTAAAAAGGGTTTCGTTTAATTGAGAAAAATTTCCTGATGCTTCCTTTAGTGCCACAATAACTTTGTCGTTAACTAATCTTTCCACAGTATCTGGTAATATATTAGAGACAGTTCTTCCAGGTACATTATAAGCGATAATAGGCGTAGAAGTTGATTTGCTTACAGCTAGCATATGCTGATATATTCCCTCTTGAGACGGCTTATTATAGGCAGGAGATACTACCAAGATACCATCGTATTTTAGTGGAGAAATTTTTTGAGCCATCTCGCAAGCAAAATTCGTATTATTTGTTCCAATGCCTGCAATAATTTGACAAGCACCATTTACTTTTTCTTTTGCAAATTTTAATACGCTAAAATATTCCTCAGATGTAAGTGTCGCAGCTTCTCCTGTAGAGCCACAAATGACTAAACCAGAAATTTCATTTTTAAGTTGATAAGAGATTAAATTTTCAAAAGATTCATAATCAATACTTTTTAAATCTTTTGAAAAGGGAGTAACTATAGCAGAAAAAATTCCATTAAACATTATTTAATCCTTTTTCGTTTAAAATTTAATTATCGTATCTAACTGCATTTGATTGCGATTTTTTTCCTCCTAAGATAACTACTGAACTTGTCTCGCCATAAAATCGTACTCTTATAGGCTTGCTTTCAGCGCCCTTAACATCTTCTTGATTAAATGGTGTGATTTTGTAAAAACATGTTTGCCCATTTTTTATCGTTTCATCGACATAATTAAAGCTCAATTTATCAGTAGGAACCTTAACTCGTCTTGCCGATAAGCCCTTTGCTAAAGCATCTTTTTTTAATTTTTCTCTAATTTTAATTTGGTTATCATTTACGATCGATAGTATAGTAAAATCAATTTCTGCTATATCTTTTTCAGTATCATAACTTCCTTGATCATCGACATCGATGCACCCTCTCTCAATATAATATCCATTCATAGTCTTTAATTCTTTTGAGCGAAGATCCTTTGTATTGCCTTTCCATCTAAAGGCAACTCCAGATGTATAAGGAATGACTTGAATATCATACACAGCCTTCGGTGCAAGTCTTTCTGGTGGAATTGGTGGAGCATATTTTCCACACGATAAAAAAGACAATGAACATAGAACCAAAATTAAAAAAAATAAAATATTTTTCATTGATATATTCCTAAAAAGTTTAACTTACAAAACCTCTTAATTTTTTACTTCTGCTTGGGTGACGAAGTTTTCTTAAAGCCTTTGCTTCAATTTGTCTTATACGTTCCCTTGTTACATCAAAGTTTTGCCCAACCTCTTCTAGCGTATGATCACTTTTTTCTCCAATACCAAAACGCATTCTCAAGACTTTTTCTTCTCTTGGAGTTAACGTTTCAAGAACTTTTCTTGTTTGCTCTTGAAGATTAGTATTAACAACAGCACTTGATGGACATTGAATCTTTTTATCTTCAATAAAATCTCCAATATGAGAGTCATCTTCTTCTCCAATTGGAGTTTCTAATGAAATAGGTTCTTTGGCAATCTTTAAAACTTTTCTTACTTTATCAACTGGTATTTCCATTTTCTTTGCAAGCTCTTCTGGAGTTGCTTCTCTTCCTAATTCTTGAACAAGTTGCCTTGAAGTCCTAATAACTTTATTAATAGTCTCTATCATATGAACAGGAATTCTTATAATTCTTGCTTGGTCTGCAATGGCCCTTGTAATTGCCTGTCTAATCCACCATGTTGCATAAGTTGAAAACTTAAAACCTCGTTGATACTCGAATTTGTCAACGGCTTTCATAAGTCCTATATTTCCCTCTTGTATAAGATCTAAAAACTGCAACCCTCTATTTGTATATTTTTTTGCTATTGATACAACTAGTCTTAAGTTCGCTTCAACGAGCTCTCTTTTGGCTTCTGACGAACGAATCTCTCCATCTAATAATTCTTTAACTGACTTTGCAAAATTGTCGAACTCCATTAAGGTTAATGATTCAGTTTCATCAATTTTTGCTCTTATTTCCTTTAATTTATCCGCTAAATCCCTGCCTTCTTGCGCTTTTAGTTTTAATTGCCTAGTAACTTTTTTAAAAGCAGCAGGATCGTTAGAAGTTAGATCTTTTAGATAAGAAAATAATTCCTCTTTTGTCATTCCGAAAGTTTTTTCGAGCTTTTTAATGTCTTTTTTAAGAAGTTTTATTTGTTTCCAAGTTTGTTTTATATATTCCCTAATATTCAAAAATTGCTTGGCATTAAGATTAAATTTTAAAACTTTAGCCATCGCCTTTGAAATAGCTTTATCATATTTTTTATAAAGCTCATTTGTATTTTTGTTTTTCTTTTGTAATGATAAAATATCATTAAAGATATCAGTTATTTCCACAAAAGAAGTCTTGAAAGTCCCTTGTTTTTTTAAGAGTTGTTTTCTTTCATTTTCTTCTTCTTGATTAATCTTCTCTAATTCTTCTTCTGTCTTTTCTGCAGCATCATCATCATCGTCATTGTCTGCATCAGAAGATTCGTCAGTATCTTCTTCTTGGAAAAGATCTCGAGGTCTAATTTCACAATTTTTTAATTTTTCAAAAATATCTAACACGTAATGCAAAGTAAGTGGTTGCCTTAAGATCTCTTGCTTAATAGCTTTCTCTCCCTCTTCTATTTTTTTTGCGATTACAACTTCCCCTTCTCTTGTTAAAAGGCCCACATTTCCCATTTCTTTTAAATAAAGTCTTATTGGATCTGTGTTCTTACCTAGTAAACTATCTGTTGTTTCAGAGGTCTTTACGCTAAAGTCATATGCATCATAATCAGACGCATCAGAAAAAGTTTCCTCTTCCTCTGAAACCAAATCAATATCATTATCACTAAAGGCTGATAGGATATCGTCCATTTGATCATCTGAAATATTTTCATCGTCCTCAAAAGCATTTGTTAGTTCATCGGCTGTTAAAAATCCTTTTTTCTTACCACTACTAATTAACTTATTTATTGTTTTTGCCCTACTTTTAGAATCTTCTTGTGAAGCACCATCTTTTGATAACGACTTGTTTTTTTTCTTTTTTAAAAGCTCAGATACTTTATTTCGACTTTTTATCGTAGCGACAATTTTTTTTCTTTTAGCACTCTTTGAAAGATTTTGTTCTGCTTTAACTTTAGCCACTATTTATCCTTTATTAACAAAAATACATTTATAAAAATTAAATTACCCACTAAAGACATTTTTTACGGAATATCATTAGAAAGTAGCAAAATTAGTATTCTAATGATATTATTCAAAAAATTGATTAAAGACAATAGAATAAATTGCCATAGCATCTAAAATAACATCAATTATTTCAAAAAATTTTTAAAAGAACTTGTTTTATTTCTTTTTTCTTATTTCAAACAATCTTTGTGTTAGGCTCAACCGTTCTTTTTCATCTTTTGTTAGTTGAATTTCTTGTTCCAACTCTTTTACAAGATTTTCCTTTTCTACGTTCTTTAGTACATCTAAGCACTGATCATAGGCAGCTTGAGAATTAAATTTATTATTTTCATTATTTAATTCTTTCCATTGTAAAACATAATCATGACCATAAGATGTAAGCAAATCTTTCACTTCGTTTTTTTGATTGTCAATATTTTTGCTACTTTTTAGTATATCATCAAAAGATATTAAAAATTCCAATGTAGAAGATGATAGAAAATTGCAAAGAATCGAGTTTGACAATATATCGGTTAAAAAATTTCTATCTTTCATCACAATGCGAATAACCTCCCTGTCTATTCCAGGAAGAGATGATATTTTTATCTTTAAGTCTTTTTTTAAATCTTCATTTTTCAATTCAGTTATATTAATAACGTTTGAACGGTATTTTTTTATACTTTTATTCAAAACCTCTAATGGAATTTGTAATAAGAAAGAAGCTTCTTTCATCGTTTCGATTAGTTTTATTTCACTATTAATTTTCGACATAGTTTCAAGAAGTTTCTGAGCTATTTTTTCTTTTATTATTGGTGATGCGTCTTTTATGTTAGTTATTTTTTCTTCTCTTAAAAGTTTTCTAAAATAAGCTTCTAATAAGGAAAGGCTTTTTAATGATTTTAAAAAAGTTAGTGTATTATTTTTTTTTGCTTGAGCCAAAGAATCAGGATCTTCCCCGTCTGGCAAAAATATTGCTTGTGTATTTACTTTCGTATTTAAGAATATTTCAAACGCTTTAGAAGCCGCATTATACCCTGCATTATCAGCATCAAACATAACTATCACATCAACATTTAATGCTTCAATTTTTTTTGCATGTTCAGGTGTAAGTGCCGTTCCACAAGTTGCCACGACATTGTTTATATTCGCCTTACTAAGCCCAACCACATCCATATAACCCTCTACAAGAAAAAGACATTTGTTTTTTCTTATTTCTTCTCGTGCATTAAAAAAATTATAAAGAATTTTTGATTTTTCGTAGATTAATGTTTCCTTACTATTTAAATATTTAGGAGAATTTTCTAAATCTTCTTTTGTCGCTATATCTGGAATAATTCTCCCGCCGAATCCAGCAATTTTTTTTTGCATTATAATAACAGGGAACATTAATCGTCCTCTAAATACATCATAAAATTCCCCAACCTTATTTCTATAAAATAATCCAGAAAGTTCCATTATGTTTTCTGGAACCTTTGCTTCTTTTAAATATTTTAAAAGTCCGTTCCAGCTATTTGCTGCAAAACCGATATGAAAATTTTTAATTAAATCTTTTGATAAATTTCTTTTTTCCAAATATTTTTCAATGATTTTATAATTTTTTACTAAAGATTCAGTAAAATATCTTGCGGCTAAAGCATTAACTTTGTAGAGGGCATCGATTTCTTTTTTATTATCCTTAAAACCAGTATTTGTATATTTTATTTCAATATTAAATTTTGTAGCTAGCTCTGTTACGGCATCTGCAAAAGATATTCCAGAAATATTCATCAAAAAAGAAAATATATTTCCAGAAGCCCCACAACCAAAACAATGATAAACGCCCTTTTCTGTATTCATATGAAAAGATGGCGTTTTTTCATTATGAAATGGACAACAAGCAACATATGTAGATCCCCTATGTTTTACATCTGCATATTGGCTTACAAGATCTACGATGTTTACTTTTTGTTGTATTTCATCAATTGTTTCCTGCGAAATCATTTTTCATCATCTGTATAATCTACAACTATATTTGATATTTCATACTCTTTTTCACCTGCTGGAAGCTTAACTTTTGCTATATCCCCCAACTCTCTCCCTATAAGAGATCTCCCAAGAGGACTTTCGTAGGAAATAAGCCCCTTTTCAACATTTGCCTCATCTGCTCCTACAATAGTTATTTTCCTCTCCTCATCGGTATCTACATCTATTATTTCTACCGTAACCCCAAAAACAACTCGATTTGTATTATTTAATTTTCTAGGATCTATTATCTCTGCCATGGAAATTTTAGCTTCCAAATCTCTGATTTTTGCTTCAGTCATTGCTGATTTTTCTTTTGCGGCATCATAATCTGCATTTTCCGACAAATCCCCGTGTCCTCTAGCAACTTCGATTGCATTTGAAAGTTCTGGACGCATTGATTTTAATTTTGTCAATTCCTCTCTTAAGGCTCTATTTCCCCTTGGTGTCATAGTAAATTTCATCTCTACAATCCCTCATTTGAAAAACAATAAAGAGCTATTATCACACAACAAGGCAAATATGCAAGGTAAAAGACACTTTTTATTAACCTTTTACGATAAAGATTTAAGTGAATATAGAAAAAATTTTTAACAATCTTATACCATCAAATTGCCTTATTTGTGGCAGAATATTAAATAATGAAAAAATTTGTTCTTTTTGCCGTAACTCTTTAAAGATTCAAAACGTTTCTCGATGTAACTGTTGCTTTCGCTCCCTCGAGAATTCATTAGAAGAATACTGCCTGTATTGTCAACAAAACATAATGCCATTCTCTAAACTTCGTTATCTATGGGAATACAAAGCTTTACCAAGTATCTTTATAAAAAATATGAAATATTCTGATACACCGACTCTTCTAAAGTTCGCTAGCAAACTTTTATTAAAAAATTATGAAAGTTTTTTTGATGGTATATTTCATGATATTATAATACCTGCGCCATCTAGCGCGTCATCTCTTTATAGGCGTGGTTTTTTGCATACTAATATTTTGGCAAGTGAAATTTTTAATTTTTTAAAATCAAAGAAAAAAGATGTCAAAATAATATGCTATGACAAATATCCTAAAAATTATGATAGAAAGTCAGAATCATCTTTTAGTGAAAGAGTCAAAAAAACAAGAATACAGATAGATCTTAAAAGATATGATTTTAGTAACAAAAAAGTTCTTTTTATAGATGATATGATTACAACGGGAACAACCTCATTAAACGTTCTAAATGTAATAAAAGATTTTAATCTAGAACATTTTGATATTTATACACTTGGATTTGCATCTGATTTTTATGAGAATTTTGAAAACACATTAAAATATTTTTCATATATTTAATATCTTGTAGAAACCTAAAAAATGTTTAAACTTTTAGTGAATTTTACCGATATAATTGAGCAACAAGGAAGTTTTTATTAGTTTTTTTGTTTTTTGCCAAGGAGGGCTAGAAAATGAAAATAGAAAAAAGTAGCTTTTATGAATCTCTTCCAGTAAATAGTCCAATAAAAAAATCCTTTTATAAAGAAGACCTTACAAAGGAAGCAGTGGATTTTTCATCGGATTTAGCTGATGAAGCGTCATCTCAAAATTTTACTTTTCAAGAAGAAAAAAAGAAAGATGATAGTGGCGTTTTAGAGGAATCAGAAGATAAGAAATTTGTAACAATTTCTTCAAAAGATGATGAAAAAGAGAAAGAAAAGCTAAATGTTATAGCTTAAAATGACGTTCTTACTTACATGATGATTTTTAAAAAAATTTTTATAATTTTTATTATATTTTTCACTTTTGTAATTCCAAGTTTATCGTTTGCAGAATTTAAGGAAACTTCCCTTAACGTTTTTCAAAATATGAATGAAGAATATAAAATTATTATCACTGATGAAGGTATTTTTATAATTCAAACAAAAAAAATAGGATTGAAATCTTTTTCACTTGCAGATCTCACAAAAGAAAAAATTATAACGCATTGCTTTCTTAAATATAATTTAATGGCTAATAAATATGAAAAACTATTGATAGGAAAAAATGTATTTGATATTTCCGGATCGTTTAATTTAAAAATAGGAAATTTACATGTGAATGTTGATGGGTTAAACAAATATTCTTCATATGTTGTTTATGATAAAAATATTGAAGATAGTATGCAGGGAATTTTAGGAGTAATTGGCGCTACTGTCGTTGTAAACACAGCAGGCTCTTCATTTGTTGCCTTACTTGAAGCAAATGCCATGTCGTCGTCAGAAGTTCTAACATACGAAATAAAAAATGAAAAATTATTTTTGGATAATAAGGAAGTAAAACAAGATAAAAAATTGGGTAATATCATTGATTCGTCGACAACAGGAAATACATGTTTACAGGAAAATTCAATAATATTAAATGAAGATAATTTAAAAGAAATGAAAAAAATAGGAGAAAAATCGGGAAATGATTTGACTGAAATTGAAAAAATCTTTTCTAGTAGAAAAAGTCAAGATGTTATAAAAGACTTTTTAATTATAAGAATAGAAAAGTCAAGCATAATTTTACTTGATTATATAAATGCGGATATAAAGATAATGAAAAAGCTTGGAGATTCATCATCATCGAAACGAAGCATTTGTTATATAAAAAGCATTGATATCGACTAAAGTTTAATCGATATTATCGTTAGAATCACCGCTAACTTCTATTTCTTCTTCGTTTTTATCATTTTCGTTTCTTTTTCTAACAATTATTTTTATATTAGATCCCTCGAATGAAAACTCTCGACGAATTTCATTTTTTAAATATCTAAGATAAGAAAAATGTAAACTTTTAGGGTGATTTGCAAAAACGACAAATGTCGGAGGAGCAATAGAGATTTGAGTTGCAAAAAAAACTTTTATCATTTGTCCTCGATATGGTGTTGGAGGGCGTCTATCAAAAGCTATTTTTATAATCTTATTTAGCTCTCCTGTTGGAATCCTATGCCTTGCAGTTTCATAAATTTCCTTTGCTTTTGGAAGTATTTTTAAACATCTAGTACCCTCACTTGCAGATATATACATAATTGGAGCATACCTTGCAAATTTAAATGTATCATAAATTTCTTCTTCAAATTTTTTTACAGTCTTATGATTTTTTTCAACTAAATCCCACTTATTTGCCACAACCATAAAAGGAATTCCTCGATCGTGAATAAGGCCAGCTATTTTTTGATCTTGTTCTGAAGCAATCTTTTCTTGGCTTGCATCTAAAATCAAGATTGCCACGTCGGCATTCGTTAGTGCTTCAATTGTACGAATTGTAGCAAACTCTTCTATTGAATCATCCTCGACTCTTGCCTTTTTCCTTAATCCTGCAGTATCAATTAAAATAAAATCTTGTCCATGTGCTTTTATTGATACCTCAATACTTTCTCTTGTCGTTCCAGGAATATTAGAAGTAATCAATCTTTTTTCGCCAAAAAGTTTATTTATCAAAGTTGATTTTCCAGCATTTGGTTTTCCAACAATTGCTACTCTTATAGCATCTTCATTTACAGTTTCATTTTCCAAGAGCTTTTTATCAAAACATTCTTTTATTTTAGAAACAAGCTCTCTTACACCAATGTTATGTGCAGCACTGATACAAACAAAATCATCAATTCCCAAAGAATAAAAATCAGTTGAAGAAAACTTATCAGATTCCTTTTCACATTTATTTATCGCCCAAACTACAGGTCTTTTTACATCATATAGTAATTTTACGATATCTTTATCTAAAGGATGTACTCCTAACTTTCCATCAAAAACAACAATAATGGCATCTGCTTGAGATATCGCAATTCTTGCTTGATTTGAAATTTCCTCTTGAAAATTATCTTCAGCATCTCCAATTAGCCCACCTGTATCGATTAAATTAAAGGTAAATCCTTGAGTATTTACCATTGCATAACAGCGATCTCTTGTAACTCCAGGACAATCTTCTACAATTGCTATTCTTCTTCCAGCTATTGCATTAAACAATGTAGATTTCCCAACATTGGTTCTTCCGATAATTGCTATTTTAGGTATAAATTTCTTCATCTTTTCACCTTATCTTCTAATATTAAATTTTTATAAATGATATTTTTCTTTTATATGTTCAATTGCTTCTCTTGCAGCCATTTGTTGAGAATCTTTTTTTGTCGAACCTCTTCCATGTCCCAGAACCTCACCAGAAAGTTCAACTACTGTGACAAATTGTGGTGAGTGCTCAGGGCCCTCGACGCAAACCAATTTATACTCTGCAATATCAGTAGTCACTGTATGTAGTATTTCTTGTAACTCTGTTTTCGGATCAAACGGTTCAACTGTCGATATCTTATCTTGAAAAAGATTTTTTATTACGTTAAAAACCGTCTCAAAACCAGCTTCAACATATATAGCGCCAAAAATTGCCTCCATTACATCAGATAATATTGATGGCTTTTCTTGACCATTATTAGCTTTTTCAGCTCGACTTAATTTTATAAAATTTCCTACATTTAAATCATTTGCAATCATTGCCAAAGTTTTATAGTTTACTAGTGCCGCCCGCATCTTCGACAATTCTCCCTCAGCAGCCTTTTTATGCTCTTTTAATAATAAATCTGCGACAACAAGATCAAGAACAGCATCACCTAAGAATTCACTTCGCTCATAATCATCATTCTTTCCTTTGTGATGAAGCGAACGATGTGTTAGTGCTTTTTCTAATTTTGTTTTATCCTTAAAAAAATATCCTAATTTTTTTTCTAGATCTTCATACTCAACAGATGAGCCTACTCTTTTAGTATTTTTAAATAATGTAAATTTCACAATAATGCTCTTTTATAGTATTAAATAATCAACTATAGCATCATTTTTTAAAAAAGCTCCAAAATCTAAAGCTTTTATAAAAAATGACGAATAAAAAACTCAAGATGACTTCTCCAATAGCTAACAACATATCAGTTGGAGTCTCTCCAATTTTATCAAATACCCAATCAAATGCTAGTAATATTAGCAACAATTCTCAGCTATTGTCAAAAACTTCTAATGAGATTCAAGCCACCATATCTAGCAACATTGCAAGCCAAAGTGCTGTGGCACTAGGAAGCGCTAGAAAAGACGGAATTCAATATCCAATAGCACGAACAGAAAAAGCTTTCGAGTCAAAAAAAGACAAGGAAATAAAAGAAGACGACGAAAATCAAGAACCAAAAGATAAGAAGCTAGATTTAAGAATTTAGCTAAGGTATAAATCAAAAAAAGAAAAACACCTTAGCCAACATCTATAGTGGACCCCGATTTCTGGACAGGTATATTTGTTAGTTTTCTTATGAAATAA
>CAZHSB010000024.1:0-1319 GCA_964534945.1 uncultured Bdellovibrionales bacterium
TTCCAAGTTCATCAAGAACTGATGAAACTTGTTTCTTATTTAAACCTGTAGTTGTAGCAATTTCTGATAACAACTCATTTTTAGTCATACTTTTTTTAACAGCGCTTGCTTGCTTCTTTGAGCAGCATTGTTTTGAACATTTACTTGATGTTGCCATATTTTCTCCAATAAAAAAAAACTATTTCTTAAAACAATTCTAAGAAACTTTAAGAATATTATATATTTTTTTTAATTAGTGCAATAGAATAAATGATAGGTTTTTGCTTTTTGATGCCTTATTTTTAGGCGTAAAAAAGCCATGATATCTTTCTATTTCATAAAAAAAGGATTGACAAAACAAAATTATTGTTTTCTAAAAACTAGGTTTTGTGTTAAAGTAACAAGGTTTTTCTTCGGTAAAACAAGCGTATTTATTTTTTTAATGTGTCTTATGAATTTTAAAATTATCGATTCAGAATTTATAGCAGGCTATGATGATTTATCAGCATTACCAAAAGATTTAAGTCATGTAATCATTTTAGGGCGTGCAAATAGTGGCAAATCTACACTTGTAAATAAGCTTTGCCAAAGAAAAAAACTTGCGAAAACAAGTAAGACTCCTGGGAGAACACAAGAATTTAATTTCTTCAAAATCACATATGAAGTTGAAGATAATGTTGATAATGACAATGATATTAAAAAAAATCTTATCAGAAAAAGTTTTTATTTTGTTGATCTTCCTGGTTTTGGATTTTCAAAATTTTCAAAGGAGAAGCGAAGTGCATTAAGCAAGAATATTGTAGATTATATAAATTCTGACTTCCCTATTTCTTCGATTCTTTTATTAAACGATTCGAGACGAACTCCGCAAGCGGATGAAAAAGCCATTCAAAATTTATGTTTTAAGAACTCTCGTATTTTACAGATTATTTTAACAAAAGTTGATAAACTTAAAAAAAATGACATTAAGAAACAACAAAAATTAATTTCCCAATGTTACAATTTAGAATCTAGCGATGTTTTATTAAGTGGCGAAAACATTAGCTTTGACACCATCTGGCGACAGATAATTAATAATGTACAAAATGATGCATAATTTAAGAGGTGCGAAAATTCCGTAGATAATGCAATAAAAGTGCGTGTCAAAAAAAATTCGTACCAAAATGTACAGCTAGGAGGGCATTTGTTCATTTTATGCGATTTATCGCCTTGCTGATTCAACCTTGTTTTTAGGGGGTGATTTTGGATGAGAAATCACAGAAAATGGATAAGTGCCCAACGACGCTGTACCAAAATGTACAGCTAGGAGGGCATTTGTTCATTTTATGCGATTTATCGCC
>CAZHSB010000024.1:1419-24941 GCA_964534945.1 uncultured Bdellovibrionales bacterium
TGTACCAAAATGTACAGCTAGGAGGGCATTTGTTCATTTTATGCGATTTATCGCCTTGCTGATTCAACCTTGTTTTTAGGGGGTGATTTTGGATGAGAAATCACAGAAAATGGATAAGTGCCCAACGACGCTGTACCAAAATGTACAGCTAGGAGGGCATTTGTTCATTTTATGCGATTTATCGCCAAAATCACCCCCTAAAAATTGAAGCGGGGGATGATAATACCAAGATCCTCTTTAACTACCCTAACTTTATCGGCAATATGTTCTTCGCACCAAAAATTATCAAAAAATTCTTGAGGGTTTACGGGGTATCCATCTATTCTTATTTCTAGTAAGTATTCAGAGTTTAGGACTGAAGTTCCGCTATTTGCTTTTTTTAGTAGTGGTTGCAAAGTCGTTACGGCGTCTCCTGCTTTAACAAGTGGATCTCCTGCTTTTGCGTAGATTGCCACAACACTTCCTCCGTGAGACACAGCAACGACGTTTCCGTATGTTGGCATTTTCTTTACAAAGATTACTACGCCATCTGAAATTGCATTAATTGTTTCTTCTTCGTCCAATAATGATAGCGTCATTCCCTCTTCTTTTTTTCTGGCGACGACATCACCTTGGTATACGTAATCAACTTGTGAACCAAAGTTTTTTAAAACTGTTCCTTTTTGCATAACAAATGTGGTTTTTAATGGAAGTTTAAAAACAACACCATCTAATGCCTTAAATATTTTCTGAGAATCATCAATAGCCATTGTTTCTAATATATTTTTTAAAAATATATTTTGTGAATCGTTTTTTTTATCAAAACGTTTTTCCATAACTTTAATAAAATATGGAGAAATGCTTAAAGGATAATCGTTTATTCTTCTTCTTATTTTTTTATTATAAAAAGTTTTTTCAACTCTATTTCTTGCTTTATCTTCAGCGACTGCAATTGGCTTTATATCTTTTGCATCACTTGAGTAAACAGAATAAAACGCACCATAAATTGAGCTATCTTCTATTTGTTTATCTAAAAGGCTTGCAGGAAAACCTTGAAAAAAACGATCTCCCACTTCGATTCCGTGTTTAAATAATTTATCGTCTGTAGCTTTATAAATGACTAGTTGAACACCGTTTAGTAAGAGATTATGTTGTCCTGTAATAATTTTCAATGATGGATTTCGTGCATCAACATCCAATGTAATTGTTTTTTCTGAGGTATTACTCCAAAAACTTTTATCAAAAGCTTTGACTACCAATGTAGCAATTCCTTCTGTAAGTTTTAATTCATTAAAATCAAGATTTATTTGTATTGTAGCTTTTTTTTCGCCATTTAATTTTTGATTTTTTAATGTTATATAACGATTTTTCTGATTAAGTTTTACAGTAACTGCGTCTAAGCCTGCCTCAGAGTCTTCCAAATCTATTTTAAAATTAGTTGGTTTTATACCAATTCCGAGCATTTCGTCAGAAACAATAATCTCTGGGGAATTCTTTTCAAAAAATTTATTATAAATTTTTCCGTTATCGTAATTTTTAACAATCCAAAAGATACCTAGCAACGAACAGGTAATTAGGATAATAAACAAAAATAAATACTTTATAGATTTAGTAATAAAAGTCATTTTATAAATTCCTAGTAAAAAGCAAAAAACTACTCTGGCAAATAATACTCAGCCACTTCTTTAAAATTTTCGTTTAAAAACTTTTTTAATTTCCCCTTAATTTCATTTTCTATTTGGCGAACTCTTTCTTTACTAATCTGTAGCTTCAAAGAAAGATCTTCTAAAGTTGGTTTTTCAAATTTTAACAAACGCTCATCAAACACAACTTTTTCTTTTTCATTTAATCCTTGCTTAAATTGATTAAAGCTTTCTGTTATTAAACCATTAAATTGCTTCTGTGCCAATATTTCCTCTGCGGTTTTTTCTTTTGAGGGAATTAAATTAAAATATTTTTCTTCAGAATCATCTGCAACGGGAGCATCTAAACTTAAATCTCCAAGATAAAGTCGTTTATCCATTTCTATGACATCTTGTTCTTTTACATTTAATCTTTCTGCTAATAATTTTGTTGATGGATAAAATCCTTCTTTCTCAAGTTTCTCTTTTTCCTTTTGTAAATTAAAGAAAAGCTTCCTTTGTGCTTGTGTCGTCCCTATTTTTACAAGACGAATATTCGCCATTATGTAACGAATGATGTATGCTTTTATCCATAGGACCGCATATGACGGAAGGTGCGTTCCTTTTGTGGGATCAAAATTTTTTACAGCTTCCATCAAGCCTATATTTCCCTCTTGTATAAGATCCAACAAGTTTTTTGCTATTCTTGCATAATTTTTGGCAATTTTTACCACAAGCCATAAATTACTTGATATCAACTTGTATGCGGCGGAAATATCGTTATTTTCTCTATAAGCTTTTACGAGTTCCAGTTCTTCTTTTTGAGTTAGTTTTGGATATTGTTTTATTTTAGAAAGATAGGCCCTTAACGCATCATAAGTAACTAATTCACTTTTTGGTAAAGAGGGCAAATTTTTAGAAGTTGTTTTTGGCAAAAATCGTTCGTCATTTTCGCTCGGAGGCAAAACTTCCATGTTTTGATTATCAAATACTATATATTTGTCGTTTTGCTTTGCCATAACTAGTTAGTTTACCAAGTTTTCTACTTAAATTCCATTGATTACAGTGTAATTTAAAGATTTTCCATAAAAATGTCGAAAATCTAGATGAAGTACTGTTTTTTAAATAAAAGGGATAGTTGTGGCATCAAGACTTGAAGAGCTACTTGTAAAAAATGGATTAATTTCAGAGCAAGATCTTACGGATTGGATTGAAGATTCTGTATCTTCTAATGAATTTGTAAGCACTTACTTTATTTCAAAAGGAACTTTATCTGAACTAAAATATTTAGAGCTTTTAAGTTCACAATTTGAAACTGAAATAGTAAATTTAGA
This sequence comes from uncultured Bdellovibrionales bacterium, assembly GCA_964534945.1. GTDB lineage: Bacteria > Bdellovibrionota_C > UBA2361 > UBA2361 > CAKMMH01 > CAZHFA01. The sequence continues at coordinate 4,355 of CAZHSB010000024.1, forward strand.
AGATATAACTTTTGATGATTCTATTTTAGACCTTATTCCTTATAATATTTCTAAAAAATATGGAATTTTACCTATTGAAAAAGATTTAAGAAATCTTACAGTTGCGATGGTTGACCCTTCAAACATTGCTGCATTAAATGATATAAAATTTATTACAGGATTAAATATCAATATCAAATTAGCATCTCCTACGAAAATGAAAGAGATGCAAGAAAAACTTTTTGATAAAAAAATTTCTTATGACAGCATTATTGATGATTTAGAGGGGCAAAACATTGAGTTTATTAAAAATGAAGAAGAAATTAATCTTTCGGAGCTAGAAAAACAAACTGAAGATGCACCTGTAGTAAAATTAGTAAATGCGATGTTAACAGATGCGATAAAAAAGGGAGCTTCTGATATTCACATTGAACCTTATGAAAAAGCATTTCGAGTGCGCTTTAGGATTGATGGTGTACTTTATGAAATAATGAAACTTCCTTTAAATTTAAAGAATGCAATCACTTCCAGAGTAAAAATTATGGCAAGTCTTGATATCGCAGAAAGACGACTTCCTCAAGATGGAAGAATAAAATTAAAGTTACAAGATCAAAAGGAAATGGATTTTCGTGTAAATGTAGTTCCTACGTTGTTTGGTGAAAAAGTTTGTCTTCGACTTTTGGATACGGGTAATCTTCAACTTGATATGACGAATTTAGGATTTACAGTTGATCAATTAAGAGATTTCCAAGAATCAATTTCAAAACCTTTTGGTATGATTTTGGTTACGGGGCCTACAGGATCTGGAAAAACGACGACTCTTTATTCTGCATTATCAGAGTTAAATAAAATTGGATCAAATATTAATACGGCTGAAGATCCTGTTGAATTTAATTTAATGGGAATAAATCAATGTCAAATGAATGAGGATATTGGATTTAATTTTGCGTCAGCATTAAGAGCATTTTTAAGACAAGATCCTGACATTATAATGGTTGGAGAAATTAGAGATTTTGAAACAGCACAAATTGCGATAAAGGCTTCGCTAACAGGACACTTAGTATTGTCGACATTACATACAAATGATGCGCCTTCGACAATCAATAGATTATTAGACATGGGAGTCGAACCTTTTTTAGTCGCTTCTTCGATAAATTTAATATTAGCACAACGTCTTGTAAGAAAAGTTTGCCCAAACTGTAAAGTTGATGACGAGAGTGTATCAAAAGAGTTATTGATAAAAGCAGGTGTTGATGAAAAGGACGTTGATTCTTTTTCTTGCAAGCGTGGAGTCGGGTGTGATAAATGTTCACAAACTGGATATAAGGGACGAGTTGCGTTATATGAAGTAATGCCGATGAAAGAAGAAATTTCTGAACTAGTATTAAAGGGCGCGAACTCTAGGGAGATAAAACGATTAGCACAAAGTCTTGGCATGTTGACGCTTAGAGATTCTGCATTATTAAGATTAAAAGAGGGGCTAACATCTTTTGAAGAAGTGATAAGAGTTACCACGTTATAAATAGGAGAAAAAATATATGCCTACTTTTTTATGGGAAGGAACTGATAGTAAGGGAAATCATATTTCTGGAGAGCTTGAAGCATCTGATAAAATTAGCGTATTTAATATTTTAAAAACAAGAAAGATAAATCCCAATTCAAGTAAGATAAAAGAAAAAGGTGTTGGAATGGATAAGGAAATAAAAATTCCTTTTTTAGGTCCAAAAGTAAAACAAAAAGATATTTCAATCTTTACAAGACAATTTTCGACAATGATTGATGCGGGGCTTCCTCTTGTTCAAGGATTAAATATTTTAGGAAAGCAAAATCAAAATAAAGCTGTAAAAATAATGCTAGAATCAATACGAGAAGAAATTGAATCTGGAAAAACACTTACTGATGCATTAAAAAAATTTCCAAAAAATTTTGATACTCTTTATGTTAATATGGTAGATGCGGGAGAAAATGGTGGTATTTTAGATGTAATTTTAGCGCGACTTTCTACATATTTGGAAAAGAGTATAAAATTAAAACGAGAAATAAAAACGGCCATGATTTACCCTGCCGTTGTAATAAGTGCAGCGATTATTGTTACTACTGTTTTGTTAGTTTTCGTAATTCCAACATTTGCAGAACTTTTTGAAGACTTTGGAGCCGAGCTTCCGCTTCCTACTCAAATTGTTATTAATCTTTCAAATTTTGTTGTAGATAATTTTTTAATTTTATCTACTGCCTTTATTGGTTCAATAATTTCTTTTTTATATTTTTCAAAAACAGAAAAAGGAAAACTTTTTTTACATCCAATTTATTTAAAACTTCCTGTTTTTGGAGATATCATTAAAAAAACTGCAGTTGCAAGATTTTCAAGAACGCTTGGAACCATGTTAACTTCTGGAGTGCCAATTTTAACGGCATTAAATATTTGTTCGAAAACTGCAGGAAATAAAGTTGTAGAACTAGAGGTTTTAAAAGCAAGGATTTCTATTTCAGAAGGAAAGCAAATGGCAGATACTTTATCAGAGTCTGTCGTATTTCCAGCAATGGTTACTCAAATGATTGGTGTCGGAGAATCAAGTGGTGCGCTAGATACGATGCTAAACAAAATTGCAGATTTCTATGAAGAAGAAGTTGACAATTCGGTAGGTGCAATGAAGCAACTTATAGAGCCTTTAATGATTTTATTTTTAGGAGTCATTATTGGTGGGCTCGTTATCGCGATGTACTTACCAATATTTAAATTGGGAAGTATTACATAAAGCAAATTACCTTTTACACTTTTTATTTCTTTATTCTTACATTTCCTTACATTTTCAAACACTAAAAAAAGTGAATATCCCCGAATTTATGCGTTGAAAACGCTATACAACCCAGCCTAGGGGTAAGCGCGAATGAAATGAGCGTGTGCCTCAAAGGCAAGGGGCGGGTAAAATAAAATGAGTATGTACCCTAGGTCTGTGACAAAAATTCAAAAAATTAAGAGGTACCTACCCAAAAAACTAGGCAAAATTTTATAGATCTAAAGACTCAAGAGAAAAAGGCTTTTGCAAAATTGCCTTTACGCCTTGCTCTATATAAAAACTTTTATCAATATCAGCTTTTCCACTAACAATAATTAAATCTATTAAAATCTTTTTTTCTTTTAAGACATCTAGTAGAGCATCAACTTTTTCACCACCTATAAAATAATCACTTAAAATAAGATCTGCTGTATGATTTGACAAATATTGTTCAACGGATTTTACATTTTCAAAGGAGACAACTTCGAATCCCTTTACGTTCAATAATTTTTCTGTGCTTAAAAGCAACTCTTTATCATCATCTAATAAAATAATTTTCTTCACTTTGCCACTAAAACTACTTTGATTTTTTAAATCTAAATTTTCAGATTTAATTTTTAATAAAAACGTCGTTCCCTCTCCTTCTTTGGAATCGACATCCAATTCAATATCATTTAACGAAGAAAAAATATTAACCATAAAAAGTCCAAGCCCATATCCTTCTATGCTTTCAACATTTCCTCCTCGTTTAAAAGATGTAAAAATATCCCTTAACATGTCTTTAGGAATTCCAACACCAGAATCTTTTATCTTTATATTAAGATCTTGATCTATCAAATCACATTCTATGCGAATATAACCAGAATTAGTGTACTTTATCGAATTTGATATGATATTATTTATTATTTTTTTAAACTGTCTTTTGTCCGCATTAATACAAGTATCTTTGGCATTATTCTTATAAGTAAGCTCAAGATCCTTTTGCACAGCTCTTAAATTATAATCCTTTACTATTTTTAAAACCTCATCATCAACCTTGAAAATTTCTTTTGACGCGCGCAAACCACTATGCTTATATTTTGAAAAATCAAGCAAATCCTCAAGTAAAAGAGAAATAGAATCACAATTATTTAATGCAATTTCAATAAATTCTTTCTTCGCCTCTTGCGAGGTATTAATCTCAAGAAGCTTTAAAATTGTAACAAGATTCGCTAAAGGAGATCGTAAATCATGTGATACAAATTCTAAATACTCACTTTTTTCGACAGCTTCTTTAGCCTTTTTATCTAATTCTTTAGAAGCTCTATTTAATTTTAAATAAGTTTCAAACTGCCTTTCAATCTCTGAAGCCACATCAACTACAAGGTTTAATTCTTTTGAAAGCGGCGGTTTATTTTCACAAAATCCAACCCATAAATAAACATATAAATCTTTATCATCTCTCTCATTTATACGTTTAATTATCGCATTTTGATACCCAAAAAGTGATAAATCCTCTAGCACGCTTTGAACACTATAATAATTAACAACCCCCTCAGCAATTTCTTTCTTATTGATTATATTATTTAAAAACTTTTGCTTAATAAACGATGATACATGTTTATTTGATGACGATGAACTTATCGCAAAGCTATCTTGACTTTTCCTATCAAAACAAAAAATAACCAAAGCATTCCTAGGGAAAAAAGTAGAAAGTAAATTTAAGATATTCTTAAAAAATTCTTCTTGAGATACCCCACCATCTATGTTTACTCTTTTTAAAAAATTAACGGGATTATTAAAATCATCACTTCCTATTTTTTCATTTTCTTTTATAAGAGAAAAAATTTTTCTTTCTAAACAAGACATAATTTCTTGAATTTTTTTCCCCACCACGGTGGTAAATGTATACTGTTTTCGTTTTCTTGATGAATTACTAGAAATTTTCAATAAATCATTTAAAGTTTTTTGAGCACTAAAATAATCGTTTAAGAGCAATGACAACGAATACCAAAGCAAAAGAGCCATAATAAATATAAAATCAACAGAAAATTGGCTGGTTATATAGTGGGGTATATTACGAGTAAATAAAAATAAGATCAATCCCGATCCAATCATACAAAATCTTATCATCTTTTCATTTGGCATTTTTATCCCTCATAAAAACGTTAATGACTTCATTTAAAAAATCCTTTTCAAATGATTTTTCTACATAAAAATCTAACCCCTCAAGATGTGACATCAATTCCGATGCTTTCTCAGATCCCATCAATATATTTTTAGCGTCCATTTTTAATTCTCTAAATAACTTAAGTTGGTCCTTTAGCTTAAAAATATCTTCATCGATTATCATTACATCATATGCAATATTTTTCCCGACATCATTTTCAATACCCGTTTCTTCATCTTGAAAACTTATTCCATTAGATAAATCGAAAATCTTTTCAAAATGTTTCGTAAAAAAACAATTTTTGTTTAAAGATTTCCTAATTTTTTCAACTAATTGAAAATCGCTTGAAATGATTGCCACCTTATATTTATTCTTTAAGGATTCGTTGTTTATCTTCCACTTTAACAATATCAATGTATCATTTGATAAATTTTTAATTTCAAATTTTCTATCTAATAAAAATTTTTTATCATTTAATCTTTCTTTTATCATACTCCAAAAATTTTCTGAAATTTTTGTATCAATTTCTCCTTTCTTCCACTGCCCCTCTATGTCTTGATAACTATACGATATACACTTTTCATGTTTTTCAAACAAACACTCACTAATGTTATTTTTTTCAAGCTCCAATATAAGGGATTCCAAAATTTTTAATAAAAAATCTTCATTATTGACATTTGATTTAACTTCCGAATCTTGACATTCAACTTTACTTATTGAGTCCATGATATTTTTGGCAAAAGATAAATAAAGCTTAATATCTTTTTCTATATTAAACTTTGATTTTAAAGAAAACGGATCTGAAGATATAAAGGCAATTATCTTTTTTTGCTTATTAAATATTGGGCAAAAACAATATTTTTTTAGTATAGAAATATCCTTTATATCTTCTTTTTTAGGAACAGGAATATCATTTATATAATCTACATTCGTTAAATTTTTTATTTTTTCAAAAAAATCCCTTTCTGCGATATCATAATAATTTAAAAAAAAATCAAGATAAAATCTCTTATCAATATTCTTTGCAAGCAAAATGTCAGCATCTTTAAAAAACAATGTGCTTAGTACATCAAAAACAGATTTAAATTTATTATTACTAAAATTCATAAACTTCACTAAATTTTACCTTTACTTTAAAATTCAAAATCCACAATAATATTTTTAAACGACGATATCGTCGATGGCATTATATTCAAAAAATCGGAGCCAATTTTTGAGCATGTATTAAAATCTAAAGTGATACTCAACCTAATCGCCAATGATGTATCTAAAAAAACTTGATTCCCATCTTTATTGATAACAAATTTTTGATTTGAAAGACTTGAATAATTTTCCAAATTTATATTCCCCATATCAAATGAACCTTTTTTATATTCATTTTTAAAAAGTTTTGCCATTGCGTCGTTTTTGCTTTTTTCTATCAATGCTCCCGATATTGCGTATTGACACTTTTCGGATACTTTCCCAGTTAGCTTATTAAATACTGCTTCTAAACTATCTACCTTTTTTTTTATTGTTTCTTGTATGTTATTCTTTTCACTATTATCTATTGTTAAATCTTCATTTATTTTTACTATAAATATTTTTCTATTTCCAAATTCATTTTCTATTAATTCATCTAACAGATATTGGATCCTAAAATAATCTATAATTCCCACTAAATTAAACAATATAGGCAACACAACACAGAATATGCAACATAATTCTAATACTGAAAGTCCCCGACTTTTAAAATTCTTTATCGCCATATTGCCCCCTCTTTCTTATGAAGTTGCAAAAATGTCATCAATTTATTTTGCAAGTCATCAAAATTTTCTTCATTAAGAACAAAAAAATTAAAAGATTTTAGTTCAAAATTACTATTACTAAAATAATTTTCGAATGATTCAATATTAGATGAGCTTAATGTATCCACTTTATCATTCTCAAAAAGGACATACACAATATTAATTTTCATATCTTGTGTATTTGCAATGTTATCAAGTTTGCTAAGTTTTTCTTTTAATATTGTTTTTACATTATCATCTGGGAAAAATATACCATTAATACTTGGGAGTGCCGTCGAAAATATAAAAATTATCTTTTCAATTTCGCTTGATCTTGTATAACGATCTTTTATCGTTCCCGACGACAATATCAGCCTTATTGCATTATCTAAGGTATTTTCAAAATCTACATCATAACCCTTATGAACAGGAAGCGCCCAAAGAGAGTTTGTAAATAAAAATTTATTTTCTTGATTAGCTATCGTATCTTCGTCATTATTTTGAAAATATAATTCATTTTTAATTGGCGCCTTATATTTTTCTTCCTGATTTTCTTTTTGAGAGGCATCAAAACACCCCGTTGTCGTCGTACCGTCGTCTCCTGCATATTCTAAAAAAGAAACTCTATCATTCTTATTAACTTTTTTTATTTCTCTTATTAAATCAAGATCCCTTTTATAAGCAACCCCAGGGTATGTTCCAACACCAACTGAATTTAAAGAAAACCCCTCTAAAAAATTATATGTATCAATCAATATTCGTTTAAGAGGAGAAAAAATTTCATTAAAACACTGCTCTGTATAATATTTAGGTGTCGTATATTTTTCTTTTTCCATTTCAAAATAAAGAGCACTTGGCCATTCTCCCTCACTTCCCCACAATGATATTTCATCATTAGGAGAATTATAAAAGCCTCTATCCAACAAAAGCAGATAATCCCCTATAGCGGGAGTTGCAAAGCTTATCGCGCTAACAGGCCAAGAAAGATCTGCGCTTGCATTAAAAAGTGTATTCGCCAAACGAGAAAAAACTAATTCATAATTTTTTTTATATGATATTTCTATTCCATCAGTCGTCGCCAATATTGCAAAATCATCTTCTGATAATCCCTGTGCGTTAAGATAATTTTTAGAAACACTTATTGCGTAATTTTTATATGGAAAAAATTTAACTCCCTGAAGCGATGCATCATCTAAAACATCTTGCACTTTTCTTTTTGCAGTATAAATCGACGCGACATCAAAAGTAAGCATTAGTAAAAATGATAAAATTGGCAAAATAAACAAGACAAAAAAAATTAATGCATTCCCCTTTTGTGTTGTTATTTTTTTCAAACTTTTCATAAATTAATTTTAAAAATTTTTATTACTATTTTAATACTGTATTCATTCCTAACAATTGAGTTAAAGGAACCGCCAAGAAAAATAAAATAAGCCCTAAAAAAGCACAAAGCAATGGGAGTGTTGCTTTTATTGGAAGCGCGGCAATTTCTTTTTCTACGACTTCTTGATAATAAGCCTGCGTAGAATCGCTAAGCTCTTCCATCGGACCTATCAATTCTCCACCTTCTTTTTGAGCCATTGCAAGATGTAAAAAAGCATGCTTTATACATGTTAAATTTATTGCCTTTGCAACATTACTTAAGCTTTCTTCAAAGCTTAATCCTGCCTCTGATTTCTTAATAACTTCATCTAATGCTTTCGTTACAGGATCCATATCTCCTTTTTCTTTACTTAACCGTACCGTAATATTTACCGCCGTAAAAATATCACTTCCTCCCTGAACTGCCATCACTAATCGTTCCATAACAATCGGAAGAAAAAAATCTATTTTCCTATATATTGCTCTCGAATCACGAACTGCCAAAAATCTTATAAAAATATATGATAGCGCAAATGAAAAAATAAAAGATACAAAGAAAAATCTTTTTGAAAAATTAGTAATAAGCATACAAAATACAAAAATAATTGTTGCTATAAGGAAAAAAAGCATTTTTTGTTTTACATTTAATTTTACTTCTTCTTTTTTTGCTTTTTTTTCTATAATCGCTTCATCATCTTCATCATCTAGCAACGACGCATAAACATCACCTGCATCTCGAACAAAAGATTTCGAAAATAAAAAATAAATTGTCACAAGCAATAAAAAAATTAAGCAATATATCATATTTTCTCTCGAGTCATATACATCATCCAAACAATTCCAATTAATAAGAACAATCCTCCTGCAAGCATTAATCTTATTCCTAATGGATCAGAAAAAGCTAACATGAAATTATTCTTATTCATAATAAATTGAATAAATGCAATAAAAATTCCACTTGCCAAAATTCCATATGCGGACATTTTCTGCATTGCAACTGCGCTTTGAGTTTTTCTTCTAAAAGATTGTCTTTGTCGCGTAACTTTTGTTAATCGTTTTAATGGACCATAAAGTCCGCTTCCCTCACGTCTTGATAAAATAAATGCAACTCTAAATAAATCTATATCAGGATGTTTAATGTCTGTTGCAAAAGAAAATATTGCCTCTTCTTCAGAAGCGCCCTTTTGAATATTATCTAGCATCTCTTCTAATTTTTTTCTTAAAATACTTTCTTCAGAAAATAATTCTTTTACTGTTATAAGCGCTAAAAAAGGATCTTTTCCTCCTTTTATAGAAGATGATAATGAAATTAAAAAAGCAGGATAATCTTGTTCAAAATTTTGTACTCTTTTATAAACTTTATTTCTTATATTAAGATACTCAAAAAACACATACAAAACCACAACACCGAGCGCAATATAAATCTTTGTAAAGTAAAGTGATATACATAATAAGATCAATCCCGACAAACAACATTTAATAAAAATTTTTCTTTTCCCCTCATCTGAAATTCCTGCAAAAAAAAACAAATCTCCTTGAGCATCGTTAGAAAATTTTTCGGTATCATTCTTTCTAGCACAAAATGTCCCAGTGCTTAAAAGTTTTAATCTTTTTATATCATTATTAAATCGTTTCATAATAGGCAAACTTAAATATCATTTCCCACATTAAGTGTTTCTGAAAATTTTCTTAAATCTAAATCTATTCCTCTCTTTTTAAAATCATCATCAAAATTGCTTACTTTACTTACGACTTTCCAATAAGGTTTTTTGCTTGGAACATATTTAAACATTTCTCTTTGCCTAATGACGCCGTCTGCCATTGATGAAATTTCCCGAACCTCCATGATTCTTCTAAGCCCTGTGTGGTGGCAAATATCAAGATGAACAGTAACTTGCACCGCATTTGCAATTTGCTCTCTTAAAATATCATTAGAAACTCCCTTTTGTGCACGTCCTAAAAACAGCTCTAATCTTGAAATGGCATCAAGTGCAGATTTTGCATGAATTGTAGAAATTCCAGAGTGCCCTGATGCGCAAACATCTATAAAAGCCTCACCTGCATTTGCATCTCGTATTTCACCAAAAATTATTCTATTCATCGCCATACGCATTCCAGCTCTGATACATTCTGCTGGAGTTACAAGTCCCGCATTATCGATATTTGCCTCCCTTACTCTTAAATATCTTACATGGGGGTGTTCCAAAGAAATTTCGGGAGTATCTTCTATTACTAAAATTGATTCTTCTTTAAAAATATTTGAAGCAAGTGCTCTTACAAGCGTTGTTTTCCCTGTTCCGACTTCCCCTGCAACGAAAATTGTAAGCCCCGCCTGCACGATTGCTGTTAAATATTCAAATATTTCTCTTGGAGCAAGTTCATATTTAATTAAATCATCGCAAGTTACCTTTGAAAATCTATTTATTCTCAATGTAAGATATGGACCACCATCACAAATAGATGGGTGAACTGCGTGCACTCTAACAAAGCCATCAATCATTCCATCAGATATTGGATGTGCCGTAGAATATGAAGTGCCTGCTCTTTGTAATAATTTTTCTACATAATTTAAGTAACTTTCTTTGTTTGGAAAAGAAATTTCTGTTTTGTAATTTTTTCTTTTTTCTTGGATACTAACATCGTTGTAGCCCGCAATAATAATATCGCTTATTTCAGAATCATCTATTAAAGCTTGCAAAATTCCAAATGGTTTTTGTTCTTTTTCTAATTGTTCTAAAATCTCATCTCTTTCAAAAGAAGAAAGCTCAAGTCCATTTCTTTGAGAAACATTATCGATAATATCGCAAAAATCTTTTTGTGATAAATTTTCTTGATTTACTTCTATTGTACTTATTTCTCGCCTTAACTCTTTCATGATATAGGAAAGAGCGGAAGACATTGATTGTTTTACGACAGTAGGCTCTTCGATTTTAACATTATCGTATTCATCTTTTATACTTCGCCAATCACGCCCCATTTATTTTTCTCCAACAGTAAATCCCTCAGGAACTGATCTTGATTTTATCCACTTGTTTCCAGAAAGAGCATAAACTTCATCGGCCTTTCCTTTTCCATTTTTTACAGAGACAATGGCTTTTATATCTTCTTTTTTACTGTCAATCGGACGTCCTCTTAAATTTTCTGGAATAAACACATTATCTTTCCAGCCCTCCTCATCATTTGCGCTTCTTAATGCAAATGCAATTCGCCCTAATGGAATTGCAGTATTAATTGCTAGGCACTGTTCTTGGCTAACAAGAAGAGTAACTGTGCTTGGAATATTCGGGGAACCGTTCTCTGCTACAGGAGCCGTCGATCTTTCTTGTGATAAAATTTTTACTTTTTCTGCGATAACAGAAGTCCTATGTTTTTGCACTAATAAGACATCGACAAAACTTCCAGAACCTGCCCACCCCTCGACTGAAGACGTTGCATCAACTTTTATTGTCATCGCACGCATTCCTTGGGGTATTTTATCAACCACTGGATTTTGTGGATATGCTGTAAAACTAAAATTTGTATCAAACACAGGCAAATTAGCGGGAAGTTTTGCAAGTGCTATTGCTTCTTGCATTCCTGATAAATCTAGAAGCGCGCCTACAGGAATTTGATTTTTGGGGAATGCAACATTTTTAAATTTTATATCTCTTACTTTTGTCCCCATTGGAACCACTTTCGCTGGCACGGGAACATTAATCGTATCAAACCTTGCTACAACTGTAACATTTTTATCATCGACATCTCTTTTATTAGAAATAATAATTGCCGCGATAATTAAGGATAATCCAATAATGGCTACTATTAAAACTTGATTTCTTTTTTTATTTCTTTGATTAATAGAAGAACTTTTTCGTTGGACCATACGGCACCTCTTTATTTTTTTAGGCTTATAATTTTTTTTGTTTTTTTATCATTCTGATAAAAAGATAAGAGCTGCTTTTAAACAGCTCTTATTAAATATTTCTTTCTATCAATCACCTGTGGCTTCTCCTTCTCCATCACCAGTACCAGCGCCATTTAGATCAACAGCTCCAGGAAGCTCGCCTGAACGATCAACTGCCCATTGACCTACATTCTCGGCGGCAGTTTGCAATTTACCACCCATTGCCTGCAATACGGCAAAAACAACAACAGCTACGACTGCAGCACCTGCACAGTACTCTAGCAAAGTTAGTCCTTTTTGATTTTTCTTTTTTAACATTTAAAACTCCTTTTAAATAAAAAATTAAACAGCTTTAGTAAAAAAATTTTTAGGGTCATCTTCATTATCATTCATTTTATTAATTTGACCATTATTTTCAATATTTTTTTCATCAGTATACATCTTATCATCTGGAAGCGTTATTACTTTTTGTGTTGCAATAAGCTTTCTTTCATTTTGTTTTGATCTTCGTTCTAAAAATTCATCTATGCGTTTTAAAATAGAATTAAATATAACTTTAATCTTCTCTATCACCTCGCCAAAAATTCCTTTAGACTCCAAATTTTCACATTCTTTACCATCTATCTTTTCTGAAAGCAAAAACAAAGTATCTTGTAACTCTTTGGGCGCTTGAGAATAAAAAGTTGCTCCCGATCCAGGCCATCTGCTAGCTTGAATAGAATTTTTTATTTCATATAAGAAATATGAATCTTCAAGCAAAGAAGCAGAAGCTAAAATTTCATCTTTTAGTATTTGAGAATCTAATAAAAATTTTTCGTGTTTATTTTCTACTATACATAATTTTGATTCGGCTGATAAAAAACTTTTAACAGATTTCAAAAGTTCTAAATTTGCGAATATTGATGCAGGATCATTATTTATCACTACTATTAAAAAATCACATAATTTATATAAACTTGTCTTTAGTATTCCCTTAAAGCATGCTGCGTCTATAATAATGTAGTCAAAAAATCCATCTAAACATTCTAAAACAGAAATAAAATTTTTATAGTAAGAAGATTTTCCAGAATATAAATTCTCTGACTCAATTGTAGGAGTCATGCAGTATAAATTTTCTTCATCATCCCATACTTTTTGATAACACTCTTGAAGTGCATCTTGAGAAATAGGTTTTAAACCATCTAATAAAATTCCTAAATTTTCATTTATGAATGGGCGCACTTGCAAAAAACGACTTAGATCCTGACTTTCAACATCGCAGTCTATAAGCAACACTTTCTTTCCCTTATCAAGGTACATTTCTCCCAATGCCGAAACTATTGAAGTCACGCCACTTCCACCCTTTCCACTATCTACAACAATTATTTTTGAATTTTGATTTTTTTTACTCTTCTTAGAAAGAATTATTAATTTTCTAAAAAATTCTCCTGCCGTAATATTATCAAGACAAATATCGGTAACGCCTAATCTTGCCAGCTCTTCTATTATAAAAAGTTTATTTAATTTTTCTGTAAGCCATGCAATGAGTATCGCATTTGGAAAAAATTTTTTTATATCACTGATAACACCTTTGTCGTTTGATAAAATCTCATTTCCAACAATAATTAATTTAGGGGAATTTTGGAATTTTAGCTCTTCTATGGATATTGGCTTTATATTGATTCGTGGAATGATATCGACACCCTGAGCTCCTTTATAAATAAAATTACAAAGTTTATTTCGAATTTTGTTTCGTGACTCCGCACTTTTATCTAAAATTAGTAGCTCTAACATACAACTTATAGTCTACAAAAAAGATTTAATTACACATATCCTGATATTTCGGACGAGAAATCAAAACAGTTCAAAAGTTTAGTTTTTTTGCAGTTGTTTTGCAAGGAATTTGCCACATAATATCTTGATAGAGCTTGATTTTAAATGTAAACTCTTGAGTTATAAAAACTTTTTTCTTAAAAATTTTCTATGAAAAAAAGAAATATCTTATTTATCTTAATTATACTTTTTGCATTTTTCCTTAGATTTCCGTTTATAAATAAAGGAATGCCTTTTTTTTATCATGAAGATGAAATGCATCATTTTGGTAGAACTGTGCAAATGGTTCAAGAGGGACGATTCAATCCAGAGTATTTTTTAAAACCAAGTCTACATTTTTATTTAAGAATTCCCGTCACTGCCCTTGCGTTTATTGTTAGTGTTAAAAACGGACATATAAAAAATTTATCAGAAATAAAGACAACTGACACTCTTGGAATAGGACAATATTCTCAATCGATGTCTCATAAAGGAATCGTGAGGGCAAATAGACTGTTTAGTTTATTTTTCAGTTTATTGACTACAATTTTAATTTTCTTTATAGCAAAAGAATTAACGGAAAATTATCTTATTTCTTTTTTATCAATGTTGCTTTTTACATTTTCAGCTCCAGAAATTTCTTTATCAACACGAATAAACGTTGATATTCCCGTGATGTTTTTTTGCACATTATCATCTTTTTTAGCATTAAAAACTTTTAAAAACTTTAATATATCTAATCTGGTTTTGCTTTGTTTTGCTGTTGGCTTTTCTATATCGACAAAATATAACGCCGCACCAATTTATATCTTGCCAGTATTAGTCGTTCTTTTAACAAAAAGTTATTCAATTAAAAATTTCGTAATTGCATTATTGCTCCCAATACTTGCCTTTTTTATAGCATCGCCCTATGCATTTTTCCATTATAATGTTTTTTTAAATCATCTTGCCTATGAAGTTTGGCATTATAGTGTCGCAGGTCATACAGGACATTCTGCCACTCCAGGAATCTCACAATTTTTATTTTATTCAAATTGGTTTTGTAAAGAAGCTATTGGCGTAATTCCTTTTATATGTATGATTCTTGGAATCCTTTATTTAATTTTTAAAAAGGGCAAAACAGGATTCTTGGTTTTATCATTTCCTATTTTATTTATTTTTTTGATGATCTTTCAAAAAACAAATTTTACAAGGAATATGTTAATGGCTCTTCCTTGTATTTGTATTTTTTCTGGAATTGGACTTTGGCTGATTTTTAAGAATTTTTCCTCACGTTTTGTTAAAGCATTTTTGATAATTTTATTTTTATTTCAAGCGTGTTACCAAACAATCTTGCTCGAAAGAAAGACATTAACTGAGCCTAAAGATTCAAGGCTTTTTGTTTCTGATTGGATAAAAGATCATTCTAGTATAAATTCAAATATTTTTTATAGTGGCGAATTAGGGTTTGAACGAACTGTCAATAATTTTAAGAATGTAGCGAAAGTTAGCCAAACACTTTCACAAGATAGACTTTATAATATGGGGGCAAACTTTCTTATATTCCCTACGCACATAGAAAATAAATTTCCTTTTTTGTTTACGCAAGAGAAGCAGTTTGATGGTATATTTCAAGATAAGACTAATAGATTATATGTGAATCCAAGCATTACAATTTATAAAGCAAACTCTCCATTTTCTTTAACGTCAGATGAATTAGGGCTAGTATCTAAAAGAGATAGTAATTTAACAGTCCAAGAAAATGGCACTGATTTTGCTCTAACATGCAAAGATAAAAACCAAAAAGATTGCTGGATAGATTCAAGAATTTCAAAAATAGCGCTTCCTAATAATTTATTAGGTTCAAAACTTAAAATTTCTTATATCAGTCCATGGGCAAATCAAAAAGTAAAATTATTTTTTAATGATTCATTTATTGATATTTCTTGTAGCAATTTAGTTCCTTGGTCACTTTGTGAAAAGCAAATTTTACTTCCTACTGATACTACGAATGAAAAACAATTTTATCTTGTAATTAATAAATTAATTTCTCCTTCTCAAGCTGGTTTTAGCAAAGACAAGAGATTTCTAGGGATAATGTTAAAGTAAAAATTGTTGCATATTTTTTTAATCAGTTAATCAGTTATCTTTTATTTTTTATGCGCCATCTACTTAATTTACTAATTCTGTGCTATTTTTTTGTTTATGATAAAACTTGGATTTAATAAAAATTTAACTTTAGATAAATTAGAAATTGGAAAAGATGCGATAATATCTTCTATAAATTGTAAAGACAAAGCATTAAGAAGACATATTTTAAATATGGGTTTAACTCCAAATGTAGAAGTCTCTCTAATAAAGGCAGCACCGCTTGGAGATCCTCTAGAATTAGAAGTGCGGGGGTATCTTTTAACAATAAGAAAGGAAGATGCTTCAAAAATAGAAATAAAAGATATTCATAAAGCACACAACATTCAAAAAGAAAATAAAATTTTTAAAGATATTGAACATTCTCAAAAGGGTGAGGAGCTTACATATTTAGAAAGAAATAAAAACAAAGTTGCGCTAAAAACAAAATTGAAATTTGCACTTGCAGGAAATCAAAATAGCGGGAAAACCACATTATTTAATAAGCTTACGGGCTCAAATCAACATGTAGGAAATTTTCCAGGCGTTACAGTTGATAAAGTAGAAGGAATTATAAAGAACAATAACAATATGACCATTACGGATTTACCAGGAATCTATTCTTTATCTCCGTATAGCAAAGAAGAAATTGTAACTAGAGATTTTCTTTTAAATGAAAATCCAAACTGCATAATCAATATTATTGATGCAACGAATATTGAAAGAAATTTGCTTTTAACTACAGAGTTACTTGAGCTTGAGATTCCTATGGTTATTGCTCTTAATATGATGGACGAGGTACAAGAAAATAATGGAAGTATTGATGTAAATGGCCTAGAAAACGCACTTGGAGTTCCTGTTATTCCGATTTCCGCTTCAAAAGATGAGGGTATCGATGAGTTGTTAGAACATGCGATAAATGTAGCAAGATATGAAGATAAACCTAAAAAGCTAGATTTTTGTTCTTCAGAAAGCGCTGTTCATAGATGCATTCACTCTATTATTCACTTAATAGAAGATCATGCAAAAGCATCAAAACTTCCGATACGCTTTGTGGCGACTAAATTGATCGAAGGTGATAAAAGTTTTATTGATGAATTAAATTTAGATGATGATGAAATTAAAAATTTCAAACAAATTATTTTACAAATGGAAAAGGAAAACGGACTTGACAGAGAAGCTGCTCTTATTGATATGAGGTTTTCTTTTATTGAAAAGCTTTGTGATGATTTTGTTTATAAGTCACCAAATAATGCAGGGAAAAATTTTTCTAACAATTTAGATAAAATTCTTACAGGAAAATACACTGCCCTTCCTTCTTTTTTGTTAATAATATCGTTTATTTTTTATTTAACTTTTGGACCTCTTGGCACGTTTTTATCAGATCTTATGACTCTAGGAATCGATGGTATTACAAAATATATTGATAGTTCACTTGCATTATATGGATTAAATTCTATTGTAAAGTCACTTATTATTGATGGGGTTTGCGCTGGTGTTGGCGGGGTATTGATTTTTTTACCTGTAATTGTAGTTTTGTTTTTTTTCCTATCTTTATTGGAAGATAGTGGCTATATGGCACGAGTTGCGTTCATCATGGATAAATTATTGCGTAAAATTGGACTTTCAGGACGAAGTTTTGTTCCAATGTTAATTGGATTTGGCTGTTCTGTTCCTGCAATTATGGCAACAAGGACATTACCATCTGAAAGAGATAGAAAAATGACAATTTTTTTAATTCCTTTTATGAGTTGTTCTGCAAAGCTTCCAATCTATGCATTGTTTACAATGGTATTTTTTAAGGAGAATCAAGTCCTTGTTATTATAAGTTTGTATTTAATTGGTATTATTGTTGGACTTTTCTTTGCTTATCTAATGAAATTTTTAGTATTTAAAAATAATCCAGTTCCTTTTGTTATGGAGCTACCAAATTATAGGATGCCGACAAGTTCAAATGTTATAAGATTAATTTACTCGAAATCAAAAAATTTTATAACAAAAGCGTTTACTATAATATTTTGGGCAACTATTGTGATTTGGTTTTTGAAAACTTTCGATAATCGTTTAAATTTAGTATCGATGCAACAAGATAGTTTACTTGCATCTTTAGGAAATTTACTTGTTCCGGTTTTTGAACCGTTAGGAATGGGGGATTGGAAAATTGCGACATCTTTTATCACGGGATTTTTAGCGAAAGAAAGTGTTATAAGTACATTAACTGTTCTCTTAGATGGAGATATTTCGAAATTGCCACTGTTATTTACTCCAATTACTGCATTTGGTTTCTTAATTTTTTCTCTATTATACGTTCCATGTGTTGCCACAATTGCCACGGTAAAAAGGGAACTTGGAAAACGCTATGCATGTGCGATAATTCTTCTTCAATGCCTTATTGCATGGACTGTTGCTTGGGCATTTATAAAAATTTTTACACTTTATGCCTAAAATATCCTCGATACGAAGCCATAAAATATAAAATTTTTCTATCTTTCTCTTTTTTTTATATAAATTATACGCTAATATAGTAAAATACTTTTTGGAAGAATGGCCGAGTGGTTGATGGCGCTGGTCTTGAAAACCAGAGACGTGAGAGCGTTCGGGGGTTCGAATCCCTCTTCTTCCGATTCTTTTTTCAATTTAGAGAGGTGGCCGAGAGGCTGAAGGCACTCGCCTGCTAAGCGAGTATACCAGTAATGGTGTCGAGGGTTCGAATCCCTTCCTCTCTGTTTTCCATTTTTCCACTATTTTTCATTTTCCAAAATTTTCGTTTCCTTGGAAGGACGATCCTAAAATTTTATGTATGCTAAACGCGCCTGCGTTGAAAACGCTATACAACCCAGCCCAGGGGTAAACGCGAATGAAATGAGCGCGTGCCCTGGGTCTGAGACAATGCGATAATAATTTTAAAAAATAGGAAGCGCCTACTAAAAAAGTGCGTGTCCCCAAATTTTCGTTGCACTGAAAGGGCGACCCTAAAAATTTATGCGTACTAAATGCACCTGCGTTGAAAACGCTACACAACCCAGCCCAGGGGTAAGCGCGAATGAAGTGAGCGCGTGCCCTAGGTACAAAAAAAACACCACTACCGCAGGCTGAAAGTCTGCGACAATGCGATAATAATTTTAAAAAAATAGGAAGCGCCTACTAAAAAAGTACGTGTCCCAAAATTTTCATTTTTATTTTTTCCCTATTTTTCGTTTTTCAAAAATTTTCGTTGCCCTGAAAGGGCGATCCTAAAAATTTATGCGTACTAAATGCACCTGCGTTGAAAACGCTACACAACCCAGCCCAGGGGTAAGCGCGAATGAAGTGAGCGCGTGCCCTGGGTCTGCGACAATGCGATAATAATTTTAAAAAAATAGGAGGCGCCTACTAAAAAAGTGCGTGTCCCAAAATTTTTTTTAGGGGGTTAGGTTAAAATAATTTCAAAATATTGAAACTTATTTTATGGCAAACATCTTTTTTTTTCTTTTATTAAATGTAAGACTTTAAGATATAAATTTTATAGCAATAAGGAATTACGATGAATCATGAAATACAAAATCTATCTGCGAGTGTAGCATTAGAAAAATTAAATTTAGGAAATGAACGTTTTAGGACTGAGCAATTCCGTCATCCTAATCAAACGAAGCAAGATCGCTTATCGTTAGTAAAATCTCAGCATCCATTTGTTGCAATTTTAACTTGTTCTGATTCAAGGCTCTCTTCTAGCATTATTTTTGATCAAGGCTTAGGAAACATTTTTGAAATTAGAAATGCGGGCAACGTTTTGGACAATCATGTTATTGGGAGTATCGAGTATGCAGTTCTTCACTTGGGAGTAAAATTAGTTATTGTTTTAGGACATGAAGATTGTGGAGCTGTGACGGCAACGGTAAATGGTGCAAAAGAAACGCCGTATATCAATAGTCTTATAGACTCTATTAAACCTGCCTTAGAAAAGTATGAGCAAGAGCAACAAGAAGGTCCAAAGCTTGTGAATGTAATTAAGAACAATGCACTTTTAACAGTTGTAAATTTAATCAAACAAGATGAACTTTTAAAAGATCATATTGAAAATCATGGCTTAAAAATTCTCCCTGCATATTATCATTTAGATTCTGGCGAGGTTGAATTTTTAAAGTAAAAAAACTCTTTTTATTAAAAATTAAATATAATACAAAATAAAAAAAAGCCTAAAAAATTTTTTAGGCTTTCAAAATACTAAATCAACTCTCTCATAACCTCCAATGCTGCAAGAAGAAAAACGAAGAAAAGGAAAAAAAGCCAAAAAAACATTTTTTGGTCTTCCAACCATAAAAGGTCTGTAAACCCCTTTCCAGTTTCCTGCCAAATTTTTTTCAATTCGGCATCTACCTTATCGTACTCTTCGTAATCGTTCAATTTCTGAAGGATTATTTTGTGTCGCTTTTTGTTTACACGCCTAAAATCCCTCAATGCCCGCCTATTCGGCCAAATAATCACCATATAAAGAATGATCATTACCACCAAGGCGATGCATACGATCGCCGACAATATATCGAAAAACATTTCCATAAAAACATCCTTTCGTAATAACCTTTAAAACCTTAAAAACCTAGTCATTTTTATACACCAATAAAAAAAAACAAACAAATTTTCTGTGAAAATTTTGGTTTAAGGCAAGATTATATTGAATTTATAATTACTGTAATTTATTGAAAAAATTGGCAATTCACTCTCTGGCAGGCACCTCCTTTTTTCACTCTCTGGCAGGCACCTCCTTTTTTCACTCTCTGGCAGGCACCTCCTTTTT
>CAZHSB010000024.1:25041-26391 GCA_964534945.1 uncultured Bdellovibrionales bacterium
TTCACTCTCTGGCAGGCACCTCCTTTTTTCACTCTCTGGCAGGCACCTCCTTTTTTCACTCTCTGGCAGGCGCCTCCTTTAAAAAGAGGAGGCGCCTGCCAATTAATTATTTAAAAGCCAATCAATAACATTTATAATTTTTATTCCATCACTAGTTGTCCCTAGATGAAAAGTATCAGTGGTTAAAATTATTTTTTCAAAGCTATCTTTTACTAAACGCAATGGAAACAATTCTCTCTCCCTCGTCGTTTCACTTGCGATATTGTCTGATACTTGAATATATAATTTTTCATTGTATTTTGTCGCAATAAAATCTATTTCTTTATCAGCAATTTTACCGATTGAAACAGTATAACCTTTGCGAATAAGCTCAAAAAAAACTACCCCCTCAAGAATTCTGCCAATATCTCTAACATTACCAAGTAAATAATTTCTAATTCCAGTATCTACAATATAATATTTTTCCAAACTTTTTAAATATGCCTTACCTTTAATATCATAACGTTTGATTGGATAAAAAACGAAAGCATTTATTAACAAAGAAATATAACTTTCAATCAACTTATTGTTCGATGATAGTAAACTTTTTTCATTAACTAAAACTTGCGTAATTTTATTAACAGATGTTATATTTCCTGTGTTATCAGCTAAAAATCTTATCAATTTTTGTAGCACCGTAACATCTTTTACCTCATCCCGTGAAACCACATCTTTCATCACAACTGTATTATAAATACTATCAAGAATTTCAATAACCTGAGCTTCATTAAATTTATAATCTTTAAGAGAGGGCATGCCTCCAAAGCGAAGATAAAAAATGAACTTTTCAGATTTGTTCATATCTTTTGGAAAAGTATAAAAAGTTAAAAATTCTTTAAATGACAATGGAAACATTTTTATTTCAATGTATCTTCCTGAAAGGTATGTTGATAATTCTGAAGATAACATATATGCATTAGAACCAGTTAAATATAGATCAATTTTATTATTTAAAATAAGTGAATTTGCGACTTTTTCCCAACCAATTACTCTCTGTATTTCATCTAACAAAATATATATTTTTTTATTATCTTTAGGAAACTGCTTTAGAAGCATTTGATTTAATGTTTTATAATCAACTCCATCATAACGCAAATCTTCAAAATTTATTTGAATGATATGGTTTTTTTCAACCCCTTGTGATTCTAAATATTTTGCAAAACTTTTAAGTAAAGTAGACTTACCACAACGTCGTATTCCAGTAATGACCTTAATAATTAACTTATCTTGGTAATCAATTAATTTTTGCAAATACAAAGGTCTTTTTATCATTTTCAATCTCCATTATGTATAAGTATATACAAAAACTTT
>CAZHSB010000025.1:0-24356 GCA_964534945.1 uncultured Bdellovibrionales bacterium
AAGTTAACACACTGTAATTAAAGAATGTTTTGCCTCAAAGTGTCGAAGTCGGGAGAAAACTATAGAAAACGATAAATATATTATTTTCATTGAAAGAATCTCTCTAAAATATAATTATTAATGCCACTTTGATTAAGTTTAGTTTAAAGCACCGTTTTTCACAATATGATATTCT
The DNA here is from genome assembly GCA_964534945.1 of uncultured Bdellovibrionales bacterium. Classification (GTDB taxonomy): domain Bacteria; phylum Bdellovibrionota_C; class UBA2361; order UBA2361; family CAKMMH01; genus CAZHFA01. Next base: position 176 of record CAZHSB010000025.1, read on the forward strand.
GGAGAAAAATACTCAAGATATTGGTATGCCATAGCAGGAAGTGTTAATAAAGTAGCATCAGAAATTGACTCAAAAGGCTGTTCGGCATGGTCATCATCATCAGAATCTGTTTTATCCTTTATAAGCGCCTCACGGTACATCTTCACAATATTTTCGACAACAAGTAATGTAGCGTAATACATATCTTTATTGGGCAAGCATTCTTTTGATCTATCAATAATTCCTGTTACCTTTTCATAATTCTCTTTTAAATTAGGCAATAATTCCCACACTTGAATACTTTCTAATCGGCATTCCTTGTTGTTTTCTCTATCATTTATATTTTCATCTTCGATTACACCTAAATTTTCCACTTTCTTTTCTTGCGTTTTATTTTCATGTATTTCTAAAAACTCTTTTATTATATTATCAATAGCATCAAAAGAGACATTCACAGAAAGCAACAGCCGAGCATGACGAACTAATTCATCATTAGAATTCCTCTCTTGAAACGCCAATTGAGAATAACAAATCGCATCTTCTTCGTTTCCAATTTTAAAATTTAAATCTGACAATCTTCTAAAAACTTTATATTTATAATCTTTTACTTCAATTTTATTGTGGAGCTTACTTAGTGTTTCATTGTAAATAGAAACTGCTTCATCTTTACTTCCAATCAATTCAAGCATTCTTGCATAAGCTATCTTATAATTTATATCATCTGGATAGTTATGATAAAGTTTCATCATGATGGATAAAGCATTATCAGTATCCCCTAATCGTTCTAAAGCTAATGATAGGTTGTACTGGATCTTTGGACTATCTTCTATTTGTAATGCTTTATAAAATGACCAAACTGCATCTAAATATTTACTACTCTTAAAATAGTACATTCCCTCTCTAAAATAAGACATAAGCTCTATTTCTTGCTTTGAAACAATATTCTGCCTTTGTTCATCTTTATTCGCAATCGCACAAGAAGCTAAAAATATTAATAGTAAAAATATTATAAATTTTTTCATATAAAACTTTTATTACAATTTTAATCTTTTAAAGATGCATTCTGGAATATGTTTTACAATAAGCATAATAATTCCCCAAAAACATGGCGTATACAAAATGTTTTTATTTTTTTTAACTGCCTTATAAATATCATTTCCAACCAAATCTGCACTTGCAAAAAGCAATCCCTTTTCTAAATTAGCAGTCATCGGTGTCGCTACAAATCCAGGCTTAATCGTAAGAACATTCACGTTAAAAGGGCATAGCCTATTCCTTAATCCTTGCAAAAATATGCTCAAAGCCCCTTTACTTGTACCATAAAAATAATTACTTTGACGTCCCCTATCTCCTGCCACAGAAGATACAACTGCAATATTTCCCCTTGCATCTTTTTGAAATTTATTTGCCACAATTGAGACTAATGAAGCAATACTCATAAAATTAACATCTAGTAATTTTTTTGCTTCTAAAAAATTAGCCTCCATTTCTTTTTGATTTCCAAGTGTTCCATAGAAAACAAAAAAATTATCAAAATTATCTAATGTTTTGTCTATTTCATCGATCAATGTTTGATGACTTTCAAAATCTAGCATATTGTCTACAACTTTTACATTTACACTAGATGCACCTTGAACTAACAAATCATGTCTTATTTCAGCAAGTTTATTTTTATTTCTTCCAACTAATACAAAAGCATCTTTCTCCCTAGCAAAGTTTTTTAACGTAGCCTGTGCTATTAAAGATGTTGCTCCAAAAGCCACAATTTTTCTCATATTCAAAATCCCCCTTTATTATAAATTTTCTCCATTTACTCGTCTCCAAAAACTTGATGAAATTTTTGGATCAATATATTGTGAAAATTCTTTTAAGTTTGGATAAAATGCTTTAAATGAACTTCCTTTCATGCAAGTATCTTTTGAAGGATACATTTTTCCACCAAAGCCCTTTACCTGCTCTTCCAATGTAGCCAATAAATTTAAAGTTTTTTGACCTGAATTGATAAAATCAAGACAAAGGGTGATTCCAGGCGCAGGAAAAGAAAGCATGCCAGGAGATTTTATTTCTCCAAATTCTTTCAACACTGCCAAAAATGAAGCTCCTTCAGATTCAACAACAGTTTTAAAAACTTCTCTTATTGCTTTGTCATTGTCATCACGAGGTACAACACACTGATATTGATAAAATCCATTTTTTCCATAAATTTTATTCCAATCTTTCACAGCATCTAATGGATAAAAAAATGGGCTGTAATGAACAGTCTTTTTTACAAATTTTGAAAGTTGCTTATGATAATATGCAAAATTAAACGCTTTAATCGTATATTTGTTCAAAGAAAATGATGGAAAATCACATGGTACCATAAGAGGAATGTTTATTGGATCTTTTGGCAACTCTGATCTTGATTTTGTTGAGTGATTAGCACGCATGTAAATTCCACGTCCAAAGTTTTCTCCCTTTGAAGCACAATCAAGCCATGCCACTGTATAATCAAATCGCTTTCCTGATTCTTTATTTATTTCAAAAAACTCATCAAGACCTGTAAATTTTATAAATTCCCCATCAAAAAAGGCATTTTGAACAGCAATCAACTGGACATCTGCCCATAAAATAATCCCTGTAAGACCCAATCCTCCAATAGTAGCTTTAAAAAGTTCTATTTCTTTTTCAGGCGACACTTCAACTATCTTATTATCAGAACGCAAAATTGCCATTTTCTTTATATAGCAACCAAAAGTTCCTGCAACATGATGATTTTTCCCATGCACATCGTTAGCAATTGCTCCACCTACCGTAACATATCGAGTCCCAGGACTTACTGGCAAAAACCACCCCTTAGGAAGAGCTACGTTTAATATGTCTTCTAGAGAAATTCCAGCTGTACAACGAATCACACCTGTGTTTGTATCAAAACCTAAAAATCTTTTAAACTGTTCCGAGCAAAGAAGAACACCATTATCATTTAAGCAACTATCACCATAACTTCTTCCTAGGCCTCTTGGTAAAACAAATTTTTCGGTCTGAGGAAACTTGACATCACAAAGCCACTCCAAAAACCTTATTTCTTGTGTAACCTTAGGGATTCTTCCCCAAGACAAATATTTATCTGAAATTAAATCATTAGACATATTTTGCTATTCCAAAAATAAAAATACTTAAAAATAAAATTACATAACTAGCCTTATCCTTCAATGCAAAGATTATAGGATCTTGATCCATTTGTCCACGATGAGAAACAAGCCATATCCTACTTATCCAATAAAGGAGCAGTGGACACAAAAACCAAAGATACGTTGCATCTTTGTATAATTCCACAGGAATTCCGTTTTGAATATAAAGAGCAAAAATCAAAATCGCTATGTAACCGCTTGAAGAACCAAAAATTTGTATTTGTTCTAAATCTGACACTTGGTAACCTCTTCCATTTATTTTTTGTTGAAGCTGATTCCTTACAGAATAAAGCTCCGAATATCTTTTTGCACAAGCCAAGCTAAAGAATATAAAAAGAGAAAACATAAAAAGCCAAGGAGATAAGTATATATCAAGAGGAATACCTCCTGCTAATATTCTAAGAGTATAAAGAATCGACAAGGCAATAATATCAAGCAAAACTACTTTCTTTAAGTAAAATGAATAAAAAGTAGTCACTGAAAAATACGTAAATAAAACGATCAAAAAATCTTTTCCTAAAAATATGCTAAAAGAAATAGCACTTATAAAAAGCAATATTGCAATTTCCAATCCCACACTAATTGGCATCGCTCCCGAAGCAAAGACCCTGTTTTTCTTTGTCGGGTGTGCTCTATCCGCGTTAAGATCAGCTAAATCATTTAAAATGTAAACACTCGATGCCAAAAATGAAAATGAAAAAAATGCAATTATTGCTTTATATAATAAATCAAAATTTAAGAACCTATGAGCTAAAATAATTGGCACAAAAATCAAAAAGTTTTTTACCCATTGATAAACTCGAATCATTTTAAAAAATCTTAGAACCGTTAATTTCGAACATTCTTCTATAAACACTGCATTATCATTTTCTTCTTTTACCTTATTAAAGATTCTTCTATTTCCAACAACTATAGGTTCATAAGATGATTCTAGTATTGGGATATCACAATCACTATCTCCAATATAAGAAAAGTTTTCTCCATTAGTGTATTCTTGTATTTTCTTTAATTTACTTTTACCTCTAAGATTCTCGTTGATATCTGATGAAATGAAATCATCAAAAATTTTTAAATAATCGCAGACACCTTTAGCAATATTTTGATTTGACGCAGTAGCTAAAATTATTTTTGTGCCTTTTTCCTTTTCTCCCTTTAGGAGCTCTAAAACTTGTTGATTATATGGAAGTAATGAAACATTTAAAGAAAGCAAACTCGCTATTTTATTTTTAAAGAACGCCTTCCCTCCTAGTAGGCATAAGGGCAATATAAAGATGTAAAGCAAATTCATTTTTAAAAGAGATATGATAGATTCAAATAAAAGATCAGTTTTTACTAATGTACCATCAAGATCTACAAACAAAAACTTTTGCTTAGCCATTGTCAGCCTTGAAAAAAGATTATTTTAAATTATATTTTAATATACAAAGGACAGCCCTCACGCCATCTTTCCAGCCAATTTTTTTGCCTTCATCATAAGTCCTTCCATAATATGAAATTCCAACCTCATATACTCTACATTTTGTTTTGGCAACCTTAGCTGTAATTTCAGGTTCAAATCCAAATCTATTTTCTTCAATGTCTATTTTTTGAATAATTTCTCTCTTAAAAACTTTATAACAAGTTTCCATATCCGTTAAATTTAAGTCACTAAACATATTTGAAAGCAACGTTAAAAACTTATTCCCTAAACTATGCCAAAAATAAACAACTCTATGAGGAGCTCCGCCCATAAATCTAGATCCAAAAACAACATCTGCCTTTCCACTTTCTATTGGCTCAACAAGCATTGGATATTCATTTGGGTCATATTCTAAATCAGCATCTTGGACAACTACTAAATCACCTGAAGCTTCTTTTATCCCTGTTCTAAGCGCAGCACCCTTCCCCATATTTTTATCATGATAAATAATTTTGTCGACTTTAGAAATAATCTTCTCTTTCAAGACATCTCTTGTACCGTCTGTAGAATAATCATCAACAACTATGATTTCCAAATCTTTTTTAGGCGAAGCTTTTACAGCATCAACTATTATTTCTATTGTATCTTTTTCGTTATAACACGGAATAACAACTGTAAGTTTCATATCAAAAATCCTCAAAAAAAACGTTTTAATGATAACTTGTATTTATATTTTTGTAAACTCTCTAGCTCTTACTTATGTATTAAACGTAATTTGGAACTGTACATTAACAAGATTTTTCAATATACTATATTTGTTATATTAAAAAGGTAAATCATAATGAAATTTATTACTCGTTTATTATCACTTTCTTCTTTTTTTATTGTTTCAATTTTCATCATTTCGTGTGCTGGAAAAGATATAAATTCTTCGGGACCACATGAATTTAATGCAGGACCTGTTATAGACTCTTCAGAATCCGTTGAAGAGTTAATTGTAAAGGCTAATAGATATTATGAAAAAGAAAGCTGGAGTTCTGCAATAAAATTTTTTGAGACAGCATACAGAAAAGAACCTTATGGAAGATATTCCCTTTATGCAAAGACAAAGATCGCTGACATATATTTTAAAACAGAACAGTATGAGGAAGCTACAAACAATTACTATGATTTAGTAAAAAGCCAACTTGGAAATTATGATAAAGAATACGCAATTTATATGACAGGGCTTTCAAATTATAAATCTTTTAAGGGCGTCGGAAGAGATACATCATCTATAAAAAAAGCAGTTGAATTTTTTGATGTGATTTTGACCGATTACCCAAATTCAAAATACACATTAGATGCCAAAAAATATAAATTAGAATGTTTTAGATCTTTAGCATTAAGAGAGCAAGAGATTTTAGAATTTTATAAAAAACAAGGGAATGAAAAGGCTATAAGACAAAGAGAATTTGATTTTAATAAAAATTGGAGAAAGTATTTGTAAAATTAGTAAAGATTTTTATTCTTCACTAAACTCCGAAATGATGATTGATGTTTCTTTAGGATTTTTTTTGGCTCTTCTAAAATGATCAATGAGCCTTTTTATATATAGATTTTCAGGTGATTTTTGAGAAATATATGAAAGTTCTCTAAGGGAAAAATCAATATATCCACAATCATAATAGATACGTGCTAATACTAATCTTCCCTTATCAAACTCTGGATCCTTGCTAAGGCCATCTAGGCAAACGCGAATCGCCTCAGAATAGTTTTTTGAAATACGTAAACCATCAGCGTAATCTGCAAAACTTTTATCCTGCAAATTGCGCTGTGGCCTAATTTGTATTTCTTCGTTAAATTGATTCATTAGTTACACTAAAAAATTAGCACGCATAATAATCATCTTGACACATATCATAATCACTATAATCAACAGCAATTGAAGAAGAAAAAACTAAGTTCTCTCCAACTTCACTAACTGCATTTACATAAAAAACAACATTTTTTAACCCCACTGCAGAAATAGCATCAGTAGAACCTGGGAAATATTGTTTTCCATCATATGCATTAGTAATATAGCCATATACCGTAGTTTCTGTATCTGCCCCACCTTCTTCCACTCCTTGAAGTTCAGTATTTCCCATCAAAGCAATATCAGAGGATACAAAATCATTTCCATCTCCATAATAATTTTTTACTACAAAATAAAAATTAGTAAGCACAACTCTGTATGTTAAACTGTTTTTAACTACAAACTTTGCTTTCGCATTATAAAAAGGCTCTACATCTTCTTCTCCAGAAGTCGTATCTGTAGGGCAACACTTGTTTTTGGTTAGATCTACAGCCCCCGAAGTGCTATCATCATCTCCATAACTAACGCTAACGCTTGTACTTCTTACCTGAGATAATTCATTATTAACTTTATCACAAGCCATATTGAAGGTAACAAACAATGTAACAACTACTAACAATATTATTCTTTTTTTCATTTTTATTTTTCTCCTATCAATTAAAATTTATTACGCAGCATCATCAAAGCTACCTTCAACAATTCTTGGAGTTACAAAGAACAATAACTCTTCATCGGAATTATCAATGTTCGAATGTCTAAAGAAATGTCCTAGTACAGGAATATCCTTTAAAAATGGAACTCCACTTAGCGAATCTTTATCGGTTACTTTATAAACACCACCTAAAGCAAATGTTTGTCCACTAGATACAAGTACAGTCGAAGTTGCACGTCTAATAACAATTGATGGCACCCCATCGACTTCTCTTGATCCAAATTGGCTTGACTCTCCCATTACATCTAGTAATACATAATAATCAGGAGATGCTTGAGGAGTTACCTTTAATGTAATACCGACATCTATTGATTCTGTCGCAGCTTTAGAAGATCCAGATGCCGAAGAGCCTTGGCCTGTAGCAACTGTTGTTCCAGAATCTGGTAATCTTACTTGTATCGTTTCTACATTCTTAATTTCTGCAGGAGTATTATTTGTTGTTACAACTGATGGTTTACTAATAGTCTTTATTTTCCCCTCTTCTTCCAATCCAGATAAACGAGCAGATAAACTTTTTGTTCCATCAAGACTATCAAATATAAAACTTACAGCAGAACCACTTGCAGCTGGAAAACTTGAAAAAGTATTTCCAGTATCTCCATTACTTCCCGCAACAGTTACATCGGATGGGAAATTATATCCTGTTCCATTTCCTGTTTCTTGAGATTGAATTAATGAGAAACCAAATTCTGATCCAAGTTCTCTCACAAGATTTCTTTGCGCCTCTATAATCTGAGTTTCTAAAAGAATTTGTGGAGTTCTAAGATCTGCCTTCTTTATTATTTCAAATGCATCTTTTATTCTTGGTTTAATATCTTTAATAAAGATTTGATTACTTCTATCATCAAAAGTAACACTACCTCTATCGGAAAGAACTGTTTCTACAAGAGCTTGAAGCTCTGCTGCTTTTGCATAACTTACTTTTCTATAAGCAAGTTGAAGAGGCTCTAAATTTTCTTCTGCCTGCCTTGCGGCCTTTAAAGCTTCTCTTTCAGCTTTTAAAGTATTAACAGGTGCAATTCTTACAACGTTTCCCTCTTGTACTTTATCAAGGCCATTAGTTTTTAAGATTACATCTAATGCTTGATCCCAAGGAACATTGTTTAATCTTAAAGAAACTTTTCCTGTGATATCATCACTTGCAATAATATTTAAATTAGAAACTTGAGCGATAATTTTTAATGCATTATCGATGTCTGTATCTTGGAAATCTAAGCTTATAAGCTTTCCAGTATAACCAGAAGCAGGATCTAATAATTTATCAAGATCCTCATCAATATCTGTTACCTCTCCAAGCTTTTTATCCTTTGCTCCTTTTTCTTCTTCATTCATAATATCATCTATTGAAATTTCTCCTTCTTGAGATTTTTTCTTATTATCAGTTTTAACAAGCTTAGAAAGATCTGGCTGAGCCTTTACACTCTCCTCTTCATGACTAATAGAAGCTACTTTTTCTTTATTATCTTTCTTTAATTCATCAGATTTAGAAATCCTAGAAAGATTTAGCTTACTATTTACGCTCTTATCTTCATGGCTAATAGAAGCTACTTTCCCTTTGCTGCTTTTATCTTCCTTTTTACCTAAATCTTTTTTCGAATCTACAAAAGAAACTTCTGAAACCAAAATTCCTATTTTTGTCTTTTTAGCTTGTAACGTTGTAGACGGGCTTACAAAAAATTTAACTAAAGAATCTTTTGAATCTTTAATTGTTTTTACTACTCTCACACTGCTTTCAGACATTTTAGGTAAATCTACTTTCTTGCTAGTATCAAAAGAAAAAGTTGAATTTTTTAATTTTAATACATATTCAGATGGAGATGTTTTTGTAAGCTCATAAGAAACATTATCAACGTTATCTCTTATTCCAACTTGAACTTCTAATCTCTTTGATTTTTCATAACATAAAATTTTTGAAATAAGATGTTTCTCATCTGATTGTTTTGACGATTCTAATGCATCGATGTCTAATTTCCCCTTTACTTCATCATCTTTTTTAACATCAATTAATTTTGCTAGCTTAAGTGAATCATCCTTAGCCTCAATACCTTCATTAATATTTTTAGCTATACTTGTGGATTCATTTTCTTTCGAATTAAGAGATGCAAAAGATTTTTGATCATTAAAGATAAAGATATCTAATCCATCGGCGCTTGGCTTTACATTAAATAATCCCAAATTATCATTTTTAATATCAAAAACTAATCTCGTTGAATTACCATGAACACCAACTCTAACTCTTGAAACTAAAGAGCTATTAACAGGCAATATTTTTCCTGTAGGCGATCTTAGCCCATTAAGATCAACAATAATTCTAGTTGGATTTGGAATCTTATCTGTAACAAAATTTTTTCCAAGCATTTTATTGCTTATATGATATCTATCAATATTAGAAAAACTTTGTATTGATAAACCTAAATTTTGATATAGCATCTTCGTATTACTTAGTGGCAATCTATCACTTTTATCATCAAGATTATTGCTAACAGTTTTTGACTTTTGATCTACAGCTGTCTTGTCCGCAGCATAAACATTATCGATTACTAAACACACTAGCAGTAAAATTACAACTAACAACCTACTAATCATAGTGCTTCTATCATTATTTTTCATTGGGATTCTCCCTAAAATAAAATAAAAAAATTAAAAATAAAATAACAAAAAGCATTCCTGTCTCTTTTTGACACACTGGAACGACTGTTAATATGATGTAATTTTTTAAATAAGGATTTTAAAAAATTCAGCAATTACAAAGTTGTTACATTTTTGAACACGTATAAATATAAACTGTTCCTAAAAGCATTGTGTCAAAATATTCGCACTTTAACCCATTTTGATACAAAATCGATACAAAATCATCGCCAGAAGGAAAATTTAAAACAGATTTTGTCAAATAATTATACGCTTCATCATAAGGGCAAAATATTTTTACTAGAACTGGCATGATATAAGAAAAATAAATAGAAAATATTTTTTGCCAAAGTTTATTTTGAGATTTTCCAAATTCTAATATATAAACACATCCTTTTGGCTTCAAAACGCGAGACATTTCTTTCAATCCTAAAGATATATCAAAAAAATTTCTAACTCCATATGCCACAGTAATTAGATCAAAAGCATTGTCTTCAAATGGCAAACTTTCAGCCTCCCCCTCGATTAAGATTGCTTTTATATTTTTTTTATTGGCACGCTCTCTCGCAATTTCTAGCATTGGTTTTGAAATATCTAATGCAAATAATTCTTTAGAAACCTTGCTAAGTGGAAATAATAATTCCCCCGTTCCCGTACATAAATCTAGAACTTTTTCGCAGTTTTTGTGATCTTCGATTTTTTGTTCAAGCCTTTTTTGCCATACATGGCACATTCCAAAACTAATAATATTATTTAAAAAATCATAATTTTTTGAAATTTCAGAAAATATTTTGATTACCTTTTGTCTTTTATTCATAAAGTTTCTTTATTTTTTCTAATAAGATTTTAAGAGATGATGAAATACTAATATCGCTACTGTTTAATTTTATATATTCCTTTTCCCGTTCAATTTGCTTATTTATATATTCTTTTAAAAAATCAAATGATAAATAATTAAGCTCTGCAAACTCATGATTAAAAGTCCCATGATTTAACGGAATTTTATTATCAACTGAAAAATCTTCACATAATTTTACACACTCATCATGTATTTTTATTATTTTATTTAAATATTCTTCCGCTTCTTTTTTTTCTCCCTCTTTATAATAAGGGTTAGCATCTAAAACATACTTAGCTATGGAGTTTAACGAAAAAGAATATACTGTATTTAATATTTCTATATCATTCATATCATTTAATTATATAAAAAATCTAATAATGAAAAATTTAATAACAATAAAATTGGTATTGCCAAAGATAAAATCCCTGCACTATCAACTAAAGAAGCATTAAATGTGCATTCCCCCTTTTTATAAAAAAACATATTCTTTGCAATTTTCATATAATAATATAAGGAGACAACACTATTTAATACACCAATAATTGCCAGCACTATAAAAATATATGAACTAACTCCTATCACATTATAAGATAACGCCCTATCAATAACAGAGTTAAAAAGCAAAAATTTTCCACTAAATCCACCTGTAGGAGGAATTCCAGCAAGAGAAATTAGAGCGATAAAGACGCACCCTCCGATAACTGGAAATGCACGCCCTACGCCTTTTATATTTTCCATCGTGGCTTCTTTTGCCTTTTCAATAAAATTTATAAATGAAAATAAAACAAAGTTCATAAAAAAATAAACTAATAAATAAAATACAACTGCTTTTACTGCTAGATTACTTCCAGATGATAAGGCCAAAAGCATATAACCTGCCTGCGCGATCGAAGAATATCCCATAAGCCTTTTTAAATTATCTTGTCTTATCGCGACAAAGTTTCCATAACACATTGAGCATACAGCAATAATTGCAATAAACATTTGATATACGTTTAAATAATCGCCATTCCAAAAAGTTTCATACCAAGGCAATTGTGGAAAAGAAATAAAGCGAATAAAGATTAAAAATCCAGTGGCCTTTGAGATAACAGATAAAAATGCGCTAACTGCGCTAGGAGCCCCCTCATAAACATCTGGCGCCCAAAAATGAAACGGGAATGCACAGATCTTGTAGCCCACGCCAACAAAGACCAACAATACACTAAGTATTATCGGTAAGATATTAGTATCTAACGTGATCATATCACAAATAGAAAAAAGCATCGCACTAATATCTAGTGTTCCTGTCAATCCATAAAGATAGCTAAATCCAAAGATCATCATTGCAGAAGAAGATGCCCCAAAAACAGCGTATTTTAAGGCAGCCTCTAAAGATTTTTTATCTCCATTAAGGCCTGCCATAACATAAGAACAAATAGAAAGCATTTCAAAGGCTAAATAAAATAAAATTAAATTATTTGAAGATGCAACTAATGACGCTCCCAAAATTGCACCTAAGAGTAAAGAATAAAATTCTCCTGATTTTTTATCTTCCCCAAAATTTGAATTCATTGTTAAAAATGTAACGATTATTCCTCCTAAAAGGAAAATAATTTTAAAAAGCATTGATAGCTTATCCGCTACAATATTTGAATTAAAGAAAAATGATGTACCTAAAAAAAGGTTTATATTTAATATTAAGGCGCCAAGTGATAGGATAAAGATAAGGATTGTAAGTCTTGATAAAACTTTTTTAGAAAAATTTTGATTTAAAAATATATCTCCTAATATTATTAAAATAATTCCACACGATAAAATAATTTCAGGATATATGCCTTGTAATAAATTCATATTTTTCTCTTAACAAATATTAAAATCCCATTATATTTTTAAAACTTTCTAAAAATGGAAGGTATAAATTTATAATTAAACTTGGGAAAATTCCAAAGACGATTGCAAATATTGCTAATGGAAAAAGGCTTAACTCTTCCATACAACTTAAATCGCCAAAACTTTTATACTCTTCTTTTTTTTCTCCCAAGAAAATTTTTTGCATTGCAAGTAGTATATAACCTGCCGTTAAAAGCATTCCAAGTCCTGCAATTGACGCCATTACAATACTATATTGAAAAACACCGAGGAACGTTAAGAATTCTCCTATAAATCCGATAAGTCCAGGAAGCCCAAGCAATGCAAAAAATCCAACCATTGCAAATGCAAAATATTTTGGCATTACATGTGCTATTCCCCCGAATCTATTTATTTCTCTATGATGCGCTCTTTCATACAACACCCCAACAAGAGTAAACATTAAAGCAGAAGAAATTCCATGTGCAAAAATTTGAAAAATTGCTCCGTTTAATGCTTCATCTTTCATAACGGCAATTCCTAAAAGAACATACCCCATATGACTTATTGAACTATAAGCAACTAATTTCTTAAAATCTGTTTGAGAAAGCGCGCAAAATGCCCCATAAATAATATTTATAATTCCTAAAACTGCTACTAGCATTATAACCCAATCGACAGATGCGACTTCTGGGAGAAAAGGATAATTAATCCTTAAAAATCCATATGCCCCCATTTTTAAAAGAACGCCCGCTAAAATAACACTAATTGCCGTTGGTGCTTCAACATGCGCATCTGGAAGCCATGTATGAAAAGGAAAAACAGGAAGTTTTATTGCAAATCCGATAAATAATGCGAAAAATAAAAGATATTCAATAATGGAAACTCCTGCAGGAGAATAAAATGGCTCAACCTCTATAATTTTTGCTATATTGAACGCATCTTCTAAATATCCCAAACTTTTCATCTTATAATAATAAGCCAAAATCACGAGCAATATTAGGACTGATCCAAAAAGTGTATAAAGGAAAAATTTTATAGCTGCATACATACGCCTTTCTCCTCCCCAAATTCCGATCAAAAAATACATAGGAAGAAGCATTAGCTCCCAAAATACATAAAACAAAAAAAGATCTTCGGCTATAAAGACACCATTCATTCCAATCAATAAAAGCAAAAATAAAGAATAAAACCCTTTTATACTTTTCTTTATACTACAAGAAACAATCGATGCTATTGTTGTTAAAAATCCTGTTAAAATTAAAAGCAAAATACTTAATTTATCAACGCATAATCTGTAAAATATATTGTATGGTTCGATCCACTTTGCCTCTAAAAAGGTTCTTGAATCAAAACCCTGATAAAGTCCACTTTCTATTGGATCAAAAATATATAAAAGGTACAAAGATAATAAAAAAGAGATAAACGAAAATAAAAAGGAAATCCCCCTTATTAATTTTTCATGTTTTTCATTTAAAAACAGAATGAAAATAATCCCTATCAGTGGCAAAAAACAAATTAAACTTAGTAATATTTTATCCATTTAATAAAATCCCACGAAAAAAAATACTGCTGAAATAATAAGAACTCCTAAGAAACTATAAAGTATATATTCTCTAACATTTCCTGTTTGAATAGTACTAATACTATCTCCTTCTCTTCTTACAAATCTTGCAACACCCAAAGCACAAAAATTATCCACTATCCTTTCATCAAAAATTTTAAGAATTTTTGATATTTTCACGAAAGCTTTGGAAGTTAAATTTACAATATCATCAATTTTTGTATCAAAAAATTTACAAAATCTTGAAATGGCAAAAATTATTTTTAACACTACTACCTTATAAAATTCATCAATATAATATTTATGCGTTAATAATCTATAAGTCATTGGAAACATATTTTTTATACTTATTGGAGAAATAAATGATTTTCCATTTCTTCTTTCTCTGTAAAAAATATAAGCACATATTATTCCACCAAATGAAAGAATAATTGAAAATAGCATGGCTATATAGTGCAAACTTTCTTGCGATGGCATATTTATATTATTTTTTACGATCCCCAAGACTCCATCTTCTGTATTATAGAAATCAAAAAACCAATGAGAGTTAAATCCTCCTGCAAAAATTGCAAGCGATGCTAACACGATAAGGGGAAATTTCATGGTCATTGGTAATTTTTGAATATGAGAAAATCGTTCTTCATTTTTTGGTTTGCCTAAAAATACCAAGAAAAACTGTCTAAACATGTAAAATGAAGTTAAAAACGTTACCCCAAAACCAAAGAACAATAAAAGTGGGTGTCCTTTTTCTTCGTAGAACGAGAAAAGGTTTCCTAAAATAAAATCTTTTGACCAAAAGCCAGAAAAAATAGGAACGCCCGAAATAGATAAAACGCAACATAAATAGCAAATAGTTAGCAATGGTAATTTCTTATAAAGGCCTCCAAATTCTTTCATAGATTGTATATGGTGCATTGCATAAATTACTGCACCTGCGCCCAAGAAAAGCCCTGCTTTAAAAAAAGCGTGTGTCATTAGATGGAAAATTCCTGCCGTATAACTTCCAACTCCCACAGCTAAAACCATTAAGCCTAGTTGGCTTATTGTTGAATATGCCAAAACCTTTTTTATATCATCTTGGACAAAAGCAATTGTCGCTGCAAAAAAAGATGTAAAGCCTCCTATATAGGCAATAAACAAAAGCGTGTTTTGATCAAAAACAAAAAATAATCTAACAAGAAGATACACACCTGCCGCGACCATTGTCGCTGCATGGATAAGTGCGCTTACAGGAGTTGGCCCCTCCATCGCATCTGGGAGCCAAACATGAAGAGGAAACTGCGCGCTTTTCCCGATAACTGCAATAAATAGACATATTCCAAACCATGTCCTAAATATCGGATCAAAATTTCCACTAGAAATCGCCAAATATATTTCCTGAAAATCTAATGTGCCTATACAAAAATAGCAAATTAAAATTCCTATAAGCATTCCCACATCTCCTACTCGCGTTGTTATGAAAGCTTTTATTGCAGCATTTGATGCAGATTTTTTTTCAAAAAAATGACCTATTAAGATATAAGAGCTAAGCCCCACCAATTCCCAAAAAACATATAAGAAAAGAAGATTAGATGACAAAACAAGCCCCATCATTGAAAATGAAAATAACGATAAAGAAGCGTAATATCTTCCATACCTTTTATCACCTTTCATATATTCTATTGAGAAGATATGCACAAGAAAACTTACTAGCGTTACAACAATTAACATTATTCCTGTTAATCTATCAAAGGAAAATTTTATTAAAAAATTTTTACTTATAGTAACGGGAAGCCATGTAGCTTTTGAGACAATGTGAAAAGTTGGATCTAATATTACCAATATGGATAAGAACACGGAAGCAACTAAACTTGCGCCAATCGCAACAGTTGCAACGATATCTCCATTTCGCCACATTTTTTTGTTCCATAATGCCAACATCACAAAGTTAACAAATGGCATTAATAATAATAAAAATAAGCAATTAGAATAAACTGTCATTATAACCTTAAAAAACTTTTATAGCAAAATCACCTTAGAATGATACCCCCGTGTCCTTTTTGGGACAATATAAAAAATTTTCTAACAAAAGAGTTTTTACGAAATTAAAAAATATCTCAACTTATAATTATAGATTTTTTATTTGTTTTTCATCTTCGAAAATATGTTGCCTATTCTAGAAATCGTTTAAAATTCTTTTTCCACTCACCATCAGAAATACCTAAAAATTTTAGGGCATCTTCATGTTTTATATTCTTTGAAATCATATTTTTATATATTTCTAAAGTAGCGATTACTTTTCCCTTGGCCTCACCCTTTGCGATCCCCTCAATTAATCCTTTTTCTCGCCCTTCGGCAAGACCTTCTTCTCTTGCCTTTCTTAACCCTGTATTTGTCGTGTTTATCGTATCTCTATAAACTTTTAATGAATCTTCATATCCTGCCAAGTCTTTTTTCGATAGCGCAGCTAACTCTGCCACATCAAATACCTTCGTAAAAATCTGATCTTGTAACGCTTTGGGCATTCTATCTAAATCTTGCAATTGACTTAATATAAACATCCACTTATCAAACCGCGTGTCTAGCTCTTTCAGTGTTTTCTTAAATTTTGGCATCTCTAAATATATGTACGTTATGCCATCATGAAATTTTCGCCCTCTCACAAAATCATATAACTCGGCCCTCGTTTCTAATATATCATCATCTTGAAATATAAAATCTAATATTCCTATCGTGTAGATCTTTGATAATTTATAATTAAAATCTTTCCCTCTTTTCCCTTGTTGTTGAATCGGAAAGCTCGAATAATAAATACTTCTATCTATAAAATAATCCTGTTCAGCCTTTTGCATCTCTATTATAAAGTATTCCCCTCTTTGATTCTTACAATAAAGATCAAAAATCGGTCTTCTTTCCGTTTCTGTCCTTCCTAGTTGTTCTGGAGGCAGAAAATTAATTTCTGTTATCGGCATGTCATTTGGATCTATCACTTGATTTAAAAAATCTATTAGCAAATCACTATTTGCTTCTTCTCCAAAAATCTTTTTAAATCCAAAATCTGTAAATGGGTTGATATATCTGCCATGTGGCATAAAAATTTCTCCTGTAAAAAAATCAAAGCTAACCATTTTTAGTTATCTCCCTAATTATCGATAATTATTTTTTTAAAGTTTCCTCTTTCGATAACAACCCATTTATCACTCAAAAAAGAATACATTAATTCTTTCAATTTTTAAACTATTATTTATAAGGCTATTTTTGGGAAGGCACCTCCTTTATTTACCCTCCCGCGTTGAAAACGCCACACAACCCAGCCCGAGGTTGACTTTTCCCTTGGGAAAAATGCATTGTTGCTTTATTTGTTTTTATCTTTAAAAAGTAATAGCATTAAGGAATGGCAAATTACGATAGAAAAGATGCATATTATATAAAAGCAAAGGCAGAAGGATATCGCTCACGAGCTTCTTATAAATTACTAGAAATAAATGAAAAATTTAAAATTTTTCATCCAAATTCAAAAGTACTGGATCTTGGCGCTTGGCCTGGGGGTTGGCTTCAAGTGGCAAAAGAACTTTGTGGAAAAAGAGGATTTATTGCAGGAATAGACTTAGTAGAAATAGAACCTATTGAGGGAGTATATACAGTTTGTGGAGATGCTTGTGATGATGAAAAAATTCAAGATCTTTTAAATAAGGCAGGTTCAAAATTTGATATCGTGATGTCTGACATGTCGTCAAAGTTAACAGGAATAAAAGAAGCAGATCAGGCGGCAATTTCTGGGATTTTAGAGCTTGGGCTTTTTGTCGCACAAAAAACATTAAAAGATAAAGGAACTTTCATTGCAAAAGTTTTTAAGGGAGGACAAATTGATTCTGTCATTAAAGAAGCTAGAAAACTTTTTGGCACGATAAAGCGAACAGAACTAAAAGCTACTAGAAAAACTTCAAATGAATTTTATATAGTCTGTTTTGATTTTAAAGGAAATAATATATAATTACGCTGTATTCGTGTTTTCGATGTATGGTAGTTTTGATTTTTTATTTTTGGGATTTTTTCATTGGATACTCTTTTTATATATATTGAAAAATTAGGAAAATGCACAATTAAGTTACTAAAAAATTTTGGAGCATCTTGCGTTTTTATGTTTAAAAGTTGGTGGCAAGTTTTTAGACGCCCTTTTAGGCCACACCTTGTAATGGTTCAAATTTTACAGATTGGCGTTAATTCAAGTTTAGTAATCGGATTAATTGGTTTTTTTACAGGCGCTGTTCTAGCAGTACAAGGGGAATATACGTTAAAACAATTTGGCGCAACAGCATTTACAGGCTCTGCCGTTGCTTTAAGTTTAATAAGAGAATTAGGACCTGTGCTTACAGCGCTTATGGTAATAGGAAGAGCTGGGTCTGCAATGACAGCAGAGCTTGGAATAATGAAAATCACAGAACAAATTGACGCATTAAAATCTATGGCTGTAGATCCAATAAAATATTTAATATCTCCCAGATTATTAGCAGGTGTTATTTCAGTCCCACTTTTAACAATCCTCTTTGTAGTAATAGGAATTTTTGGTGGATATGTCGTAGGAGTTGGAATTCTTGGATTAAGCTCAGGAACATTCATAACGCAAATGCAATCATCTGTGAAGATGGTTGACCTTTATTCTGGATTAGTAAAATCAATTGTATTTGGATTTATTTTTAGTTGGGTAAGCGCATATAAAGGATTTACTTGCGGGTTTGGCGCTGTCGGCGTTAATAAGGCAACCACAAGAGCTGTTGTCACTGCATCAGTTGCAATTTTAGTCGTCGATTATTTTTTAAGTAGTATTTTAACAAGAATTTTCTTGTAAAATTTAAAAATTTAAGTTTAAGGATCTTAATTTGATTTCTATTAGGAATGTAACAAAAAGCTTTGGAAAGCAAGTTGTATTAAAAAATGTTTCATTAGAAATAAAGCACGGGGAAACTATTGCCGTTGTTGGACCAAGTGGTGTTGGAAAATCAGTGTTATTAAAGTTAATCACAGGAATTCTTACTCCCGACGAAGGTGAAATAATAATTTATGGCAAAAATATGACATCAGCAAAAACGGAAGCACAAAAAAATGAGATAAGAAATCATCTTGGTGTTCTTTTTCAATCTGCTGCCCTTTTTGATTCCTTAAATGTTTACGATAATGTTGCTTTCCCATTAAACGCTAGGACAAATCTTACACAAAGGCAGATTCATAAACGAGTGCTAAAAATTTTAAAAAATCTAAACATAGAAAAATATGCTCTAAAGAATCCAGGAGAAATTCCAATGGGAATTAGAAAACGTGCAGGAATGGCACGAGCATTAGTTACAGAACCAAAATTAATTTTATTTGATGAGCCAAATACAGGGCTAGATCCCCTTGTTGGGCAAGAGGTATACGATTTAATAAATGAATGCCATGAAAAATGGAATTTTACTGGAATTGTCATAAGTCATGAAATCCCAGAAGTATTTCAAGTTTCAAATAGAGTGGCAATGTTATTAAATGGCGAAATTTTACAAGTGGGTACGCCTGAACAATTACTTCATTCAGACAATGAAGCTGTTAGGCAATTTTTAAATGGGAAAACAAATGGACCAATCAAAATCAACTAAACAAAAAACAAATAAAATTCCAAGAAGAAATTTTACAACTGAGTTTTGGGTTGGGCTTTTTATGCTTATATCTTTACTTGGGGCAGGATATCTTTCTTTAGGACTTGGCGGAATGGAATTAGGAACAACTAATTATTATAATATTTATGCTGAATTTGATAATATATCTGGACTAAATAAAGGCGCATCTGTAGAAATTGCTGGAGTTCCAATTGGTAGTGTAGAAAATGTTTCTCTTGATGATTCAACTGCTATTGTCAAGTTAAAAATAGATAAAGGAATTCAAATAAGGACCGATGATATTGCTACTATTAGGACCAAAGGAATCATTGGAGATAGATTTGTTAAGATTTCTCGTGGTGCATCACCAGATTTTGTAAAAGAAGGCGATACAATTTTTGAAACAGAATCAGTTGTTGACTTTGAAGATTTAATTGGAAAAATAATTCATTCTGTAACAGGTGATGACAAGAAAGATACTAAATAAAAATTTTTAAATAATAAGGAGTGTTCACAATGAAAAAAATTATGTTATTTGTTATGCTTTATTTTGTACCTGCCGTTTGTTTTGCAGGCATGTCCCCTCTTGATACAGTAAAGGACACGGTTGATAAAATTATTATAGCTGTAGAAAAAAATCCTTCAGATAGTGAAACTACTATTAGGAGAAATAATATAAGAAAAATTATTGAACCTGTATTTAATTTTAAAGAAATGGCAAAGATGTCTTTAGGAAATAATTGGTTAACAGCAAAGCCTGCAGAACAGGAAGAATATGTTGCATTATTTTCAGATTTACTTGCGACAACTTATTTAAAAAAAATCGATCAAATAAAAAAAGATACTGTAATTTTTAGAGGAACCCGAGAAAAAGATAATAAAGCGCTTGTCAAAACTGATATAAATTATAATGATGATCTGTTCCCTATCGTATACAAAATGAAAAAAGAAGAATCGGGGTGGAAAGTTTATGATGTTTCTATCGAAAACATCAGTCTTGTTGTAAATTACAGAAATGAATTTGCAGGCATTATAAGAAAAGATGGAGTAAGTGGACTTATTGAGCAATTAAGGAAAAAAGTCATTAAATAATCCTTAAATTTTTACTACAAAATTTTTTTACTACAAAATTTTATGATAAATTATTTTTCTTCTACATTAAGTTTAGTCGGTGATAATATTTTGACGACAATTTTCGTTATCCTTTTTGGATTAGTTATTGGAAGTTTTTTATCAGTTTGCATTTATAGACTTCCAATAGGAAGATTCGATGCCGAAGATGAAGATGGCGATGCCATTCCTAGTGATAAAGAAAAATTATCACTTATGTATCCTAAAAGATCTTTTTGTCCGCATTGTAAAAATCAATTAAAATGGTTTCATAATATTCCACTTTTTAGTTGGATTTTTCTTGGTGGAAAATGCGCTTTTTGTAAGGCAAAAATTCCTTTTAGATATCCTCTTGTAGAAATTTTAAGTGCATTAGTTGCTTTTTTATCTTTTAAGATTTATGGAATAACACTTGATGGTTTTATAATTTATGCTTTTTCAGCCTCGCTTATTGTAATGTCATTTATTGATATTGATTATTTTGTCTTACCAAATTTAATGACATATCCTTTGACGATTATTGGAGTTATTTTCGTTTTAGTTAATAGTTTTTATCCAATATTAGGAAAGCCATTTTGTCAAAATCTTTTAGAATCTTTATATGGAATTTTTGGAGCATTATTTTTATATGCAGTGGCAAAAATTCATTCTCTAATAAGAAAGAAAGAGGGATTGGGCTTTGGAGATATAAAATTATTATTTGTCGTAGGAATATTCTTTGGCTTGGAGGCTTCCTTTATAACTATTTTTTTTGGCTCTTTAGTGGCAATGATTTGCACAATGATTATCTGGGAGATTAAGGAAAAATCTTTTTCAAGTTATCTTCCGTTTGGACCATATTTAAGTATTGCTACACTTTGTTATTTATTTTATTTTTCTTTGTATTATTCAATTTTTCCAAATTAGATAAAATACTAATAGTTTTTATGCCTGATATTTTTTAAAGAAAGGGCGGGAGAGAGAAAAGCTATTAGAAAAAATTTTTTTACCAAACTTCTTTGTCCTGCCCACCCCCGATGACTTCTCCATGTCATCTTAAAATCACGGAATGTTAATCAGTAATGGGATCATCACTAATTCCATCAAAGAGGATAGCCATATCCTCCTCGGTGAGTTTGGGAAGAACGTCCGTCGCCCATTTTATCTCGTTCAGACCCAATTTTTCAATTTCGACCCCAAATTTCAATAGAAAGTCTATTGCTGACATTAAAACAATCCTTTCTTTGCAATCGAATGATTGCTTTCAAAAGACAGGTAAAGATAAAACCTGAGGCTCTTGCGATTCATTCACAAGAAAAAAACCTTGAGCTTTTCCCTCTACCCATAATGAATTTTATACAAAACGTCGTTTCAAAAAACGATTTTTCTATAAAAGCACAAACCAAAATTTCAAGCAAGATTATTTTTGATTTTTATTAGATTTTATTAATTTTAAAGAGCTTTAGATGTCTAAAAGGCTAACTAATAAAGAAATAACAAAATTACGGAAGAAAAAAGAATGGAGAGACAGCATACCATTTGCCATTTACTTTAACTCTTGTTTCAAAATGAAGGTGTGGACCTTCTGCCCTCCCCGTACTACCGACTAATCCTATTCGCTCTCCTGTTTCAACAGACTCTCCCAAATGCACCAAATTTCTATTATTATGAGCATAAACTGTCATTATACCATCTCCTTTTATGACAATTGTATTTCCATAGCCTGACATTCTGTTTGAGCTATACACGACTCTTCCAGCATGACTTGCATAAATATTAGTATTTCTTGTAGCGGAGATATCAATTCCCTCATGAAAAGATTTCCATCGATATCCAAATTTCGAAGATATTTTTTTAAATTCTTTAAGTGGAAATTTAAGGGAATGCTTATACTTCAAAGAAGAATCTCCAAGGATTATTTTAAAACTTCTATTTTTAGAGTTAGATTTATTTTTATTAATTGGTATTTTTACTAATGTACTTACCTTTAAATTTTTAATATTAATTGTTGAATTTTCTTTAATGATATCATTAACAGTTACATTATATTTTCTAGCTATACTAGAAAAAGTGTCTCCTTTTTTAACAGTGTATGTGATATATGGAGCTGTTGCATATGCATTAAGCACACAGAACAAACATAAAATTAAAAATAATATAAATATTTTTTTATCATTCATCTTCTTCATTTTACAAAAACAGCATTTCCTATCAAGGAATTTTTTAGCAAGACAATCTAAATAACTCATGCTAGTATAATCCTAGTATGAAAAACTATTATAAGATTTTAGGCCTAAACAATTTAAATGCAACAGAAAAGGATATCACTAGAGCCTATAGGATATTAGCTAGGAGATATCACCCTGACATCAATCAGAATCAAGATGCTACAGAAAAATTTAAGGAAATCTCAGAAAGTTATCAAACATTAAGAAATTCAGAAAAAAGGGATAAATATGATTTAAAGTTAAAGGAATATATTTCAGATAAGTATAAGGAAAATAGTGCTGACATAAAGAAAAATATTAGAGGACATCAAGATAATTCTTATTATGTTGTCCATTCATTAAAGAAAGCAAAAAATTTAATAGAGAAAAGTTCTTTTAAGAGAAATATCGAAAAATTGTCTAAAAAATTAAAAAATAATATTGAGAAATATAATATTTTTGATTTTTCAAATAATACGAAAAAGCATGTTCATGATAATCCTTATGAACAATTAAATATTATAGAAATTATGTTATCTCCCAAAGAAGCAATCTTTGGCACAAAAAAAACAATATTTATTGGCAAAAAAGAAATTTCGATCACACTTCCTAAAAATAGTTATAATGGGAATATTATAAAATTAAAAGCTACAAGCAATAATGAAGAGTTGCTTGTGATCACGCGTGTAAGAAAAGACAATTTTTTACAAATTGAGCAACGAGGAATTATTATAAATTTTCCAATTACTTTCAAAGAGGCTGTTTTAGGAACGAAAATCAAGGTACCAACATTTGATGGGCCTTGTTATATAACAATTCCCCCAAAGACAAATAGTGGTAATGAGTTAAGAGTAAAAAACAAGGGAATTTTGCAAACAGATGAAACTCGTGGAGATTTATTTTTAAAAATTTTTATTCAAGTACAAAAAGAAGTTCAAGAAGAGAGTTTTCAAAATGCCGTTAATGAAATAGACAAGTATTTTGATTATGATGCCCGAAACAAAATTATTGAAAAATTAATTGAACAATAAGGCACAGTAATACTGCATAATGCTGAATGCGTAATTGTACGTGAAAAAAAGGAGGTGCCTACCAAAAAAAGCAAAAAAAATAAAAGTAAAAAAATTTGTAATGGCAAAATAGGATTTTTTTCCATCTTAACTAATTTTTGGCAGTAATTTTGGATGAGAAATTTGAGAATATTATATGACGACTGACGGCGGTGTACTACTCGTAAAGATTTCTCGCTAAAACCACCTCCAAAAATGGTGGGCGCTATAGGACTCGAACCTATAACCCTCAGCTTGTAAGGCTGA
>CAZHSB010000026.1:0-23491 GCA_964534945.1 uncultured Bdellovibrionales bacterium
GGCACCTCCTTTTTTTAAATGCAAAAATAGAAGGTGCTTTGAATTTACAATTTTATTATTTAAAAAATAACGTATTTCAATGTAATTTCGAAAAAATTTGGATCTATAATCTTCGTTATCCCAAAGGGATAAGCTAAATATCTTAGCATGATTGATGAACATATGCCAAAGGCATTACACAACCCAGCCCAGGGTTAAGCGCGAATGAAATGAGCGCAAACCCTGGGTATCGAATTCCATACCCCCAACCGCAGGCTGAAAGTCTGCAACAAAACCTCAAAAAATACGCAACATAAATTATGATAAGAATTTATCTATCAATATTTGTATCTCATTAATTCAGAATCATGAATCATCATGCATTGTTTATAAGGGAATAAATGAAGCTTTATCATCTAATTTTTTTACAAACTCTGCTATCAACTTGGCAATACTTTCTAAATCTTTTAAACTACAAACTTCAACTTGTGTATGCATATATCTATTAGGAACACTAATGCTCGCAGAAGCAATTCCACTTCTTGAAATTTGCATTGCTCTTGTATCATTTCCTATCATCCCAGGCTCTACTTCTTTTTGCCAAGGAATTTTATGCTTTGTTGCCGTTGCTACAAGTTTATCATATAAAACTGGATTACAAAGCGCACCTTTTGCAATTGCACCACCTTGTCCAAGAATTATTTGTGGAGTTTTCTTTTCACAATATCCTGGATTATCAGTAGAGAACGTAACATCAACACAAATTCCAACAAATGGATCTATTCCAAATGCCGATGTTTGTGCACCTCTTGTTCCTATTTCTTCTTGAACCGTACTTACAGCATAAAGTCCTACATTTAATTTTGATTTTGCACAAAGTCTTAACGCTTCCATTACAACAAATACCCCAACTTTATCATCTAAAGCAGGACTTGATATAAGATCATTTTTAAGCTCTGTAACATCTAATTTGTATGTTGCATAATCTCCAATCGCAACAAATTTTTCAGCATCTTTTTGATTTTTAGCTCCAACATCAATCCAAGAATCATTAATATCTATTTTTAAACTTTTTCTTTCCTCTGCTTTTTGCTTATGTATCGGTTTTCTTCCAAAAACTCCTTGGATATCCCCTTTCTTTCCGTAAATTGTTACTAAAGATCCTGGAACGACCCCCGCATCAACTCCCCCAACAGAAGCAACATAAATAAAACCCTCTGGAGAAATATGAGTCACCATAAAACCAATTTGATCGCAATGCCCCGCAAGCATAACTTTTTTCTTCGCATTGGGATTTAACACACAAATAAGATTACCATTAACATCACTCTCAATCTTATCAGCAATCCCACCCATTCGCTTTTTAACAACACGCTGAACGGCAACTTCATTTCCAGTAGGAGATGGTGTTTTTAATAATTCATATAAAAAATCTTTTGACTCTTGATTCACTTGATTCCTCCTTAAATAAAAAAGATAAATTAGACTTTCACTTATTTTGATACAGAATCCTCAAAAAAGGATCACAATATATTCAAGTTAAAAAACTTTTCTGCTTTTGTCTACGATGTATTTTACCTTTAATAACAAAATTACTGGCGATTTCTTTCAAATAGTAAAATTACGAATCAAGATCTTCTTCTAAAAATTCATCAAGCAATGCATCTCTTACCCAATCTTTTTGCGCAACAATTAAACGCAAATTGTATTCAAGCTCTTCATATGTGATTCTTTCAGCGCCGAGTCCGACACTTAAAATTAAAAAATAGCCAACGATCCCTAATTTAACACCAATAAGCCCATCTGCGATTTCTAATGCAGAAACTAAAAAATTTTGTGTTTCACGAATAGGAACCGTTACGATATTAATTCCCATATAAACTGTAGCCTCTGCAGGTTTTTGAATCTTATCTAGAAAAATTTCAAGTTCTTGACCATCGTCAATATCTACCATCCATCGACACGAATTAGGCGTTTGCTCTTTTAGCGTCTCATCAGCATTATAACCTTTACTTTTTAAAAAATGACGTACTATCTTTAAAGGATCTCTTCCTATAAGCATTTCACCTAAAACTGACGTATTAAATCTTTTTACCTTTACCATTTTTCACCCTTTAAATTTATTCCTCACAGATTTTATTCCTTATGATATGGAAAATTATTTATAATCGTATACGCTCTATAAAGTTGCTCTATCATTATAAGACGAGAAAGCTGATATGGAAATGTAAAATCTGATAGAGAAAGAAGAAGTGACGCTTTCTTTTTTACATCTTCATGCCAGCCATAAGCTCCTCCAATTGCAAAACAAAGCAAATTAGAATCGATGTCTTGCTTTTTAATAAATGAAGCAAACTCCTTTGAAGAAAATGATTTTCCCCTTTCATCAAGCAAAATAATTTTACTATCCTTTGCAACTCTTTTTAAGAAATGATCCCCCTCCTCTTTCATGATGTCTTCCTTTGATATAGATGCTGGAAAAGAAAAATTAAAATCTGTAACTTTTACATCTACAAATTTTGACAATCTTTTTATATATTCCTTTTCTCCATCTAGTATAAAGCTTTGTTTTACCTTGGAAATACTTAAAATCTCTACTTTTTTCATTATGTTATACTTTTCAAAAATTTTTTATTAAGTTTTAATAATACTGTACCGACATTAAACATTGCAAGGGAAATGCTACATAAAAAGATGTTTTTTAAAAATATCTTAGACCAAGGAAGGTTAAAACAGGAAAAAACAAGCAATTGTTTTTTTATTTTTGTGTTTGTATATAACTTTTCAAGGTCAATATGGAAATAAATGATAAAAAGTTAAAATCTGTTGAGTTTTCTTCTCAACGAATCATAAAAAATAATGTATCTATACCTCAAAAAACAAAAGAACAAGAAGATACTGTTAATGTAAAAAATGTTGATGAGGTAGAAAAAATCGATAATTCTAAAAAAGTATCCGAGCTAAAAGATAAGTTCGCGCGCGGAGAAAGTTTAGAATACGATTCTTTTAAAGTTGCAGAAGCTATAATAAAAGAAACTGCCACAATACATTAAAGATATTTAAAAATTGCGTTTTACGTTTTAATCTTTCACTTTTTGAAAGTTAAAAATTTTTGTCTTTTCTCTTAAATGTTTTTTCTAATAACATTTTTGATTCTTTTTCACAAATTCCACTTATTATTTTTACTTTTTTTACATTAAACAAAGAAAGATCATATCTTGAGCCACAAGCCCCCGTTTTCCCCTCTTTTATGCCATAAACAATTGTCCCGATTCGTGCATTTTCTATTGCTCCCATACACATTGTGCAAGGCTCAACATTTACAAATAATATACAGTCATCTAGTCTCCAATTATCAAGTTTTTTTGATGCCTCTTTTATAGCTAGAATTTCGGCATGCGCTGTTGGGTCATTTTTTGATTCTACTAAATTATGTTTCAATGCTAAAATTTCATCATTTCTTAATATCAAGCAAGCAATTGGTATTTCTTTTTTCTCTAACGCTTTTTTAGCTTCCTTTAAAACAATATTCATATAATAAATTAATCTTTCTTTTTTCATAAATTTAAAAATCTAAAATTTTTTCATTTTTATTTTTTATTTTCTAATTTTGCTACAACATTTAATAATTTATTTGACGTATGATCAAAAATTTTTTTATAAGCCTCGCAAAGATAATTTTTCCTTTGCCCCTCTTTATCTTTTAATAACCAATTTTTGGGGCATTCTCCATGACAAATAAAAAAATGAGGACATGTTAAGCATTCTTTAGAAATACTTTCTCTTTTATATTTTCTAAAATCATAAAAGTTTTTATTTTCTACACATTCTTTTATCGATTTTTCATTTATATTTCCAAGTAAAAAATCTTTTTCTACAAAATGATCGCAAGCATATAAATCTCCATTATGTTCTAAACATAATGCTTGCCCACAATTTTTTTGAAACATACAAAGCCCATGCTCTTTTCCAAGCCATGAACACATTATCACATCAAAAAGTTGAATAGAAATTTCATAAATATCATTTGCATACCAAATATCAAAAATTTTTATCATAAAATCTGCATATTCTTCTGGCATGATCGACTGTGGATTTAATTTACTTTCTCTATTAAATCCACTTCCCTCAATGCTTTGGACAATGGGAATAAATTGTAGGAATTTAATTTTTAAATCATTTTTAAAGAAATTGTAAACTTCTTTAGCATGTAATACATTTGCTTTATTTACTGTTGTTAAAACATTAAACCTTACATCATATTTTTTTAGTAATTCTATATTAGTAATAATTTTTTCAAAAAATGATTCATCGTTTTTTGTTTTTCTATTTTGAGAATGAAACTGATTTGGACCATCTAAACTTATTCCAATTAAAAAATCATTTTCTTTAAAGAAAGAAATCCATTCCTCATTTAGATTAATACCATTTGTTTGAAAAGCATTACTTAATTTTATCCCATATTTTTTCTGAACATCATAAGCTTGCTTAAAAAAATCAAGTCCCCGCAATGTCGGCTCTCCTCCTTGCCATGTAATTGAAGATCTTGCAGAAAATTCTCTTAAGCTGTTTAATAATAAAGTCCATGTTTTTATATCAATTTTGAAATTACCCTCTGGGTATAGGGTTTGCTTTGATAAATAATAACAATATCGACATGATAGGTTGCAAATTGCGCCAACAGGCTTTATAGTAATGTGAATATCATCAAATTGCGAAAACATATTAGGGGTGTTTTATGTGTGATTTTAAAAATATCTTATTAAAACTTATTTTAATTATTATCTTACTAAATACAAATGTTACAAATGCTTTTTCAAGTAGTCGCCCAAATATCGTTTTTATTTTAACTGACGATCAAAGAGCAGACACTATTAAAAAGTATATGCCAACAGTATACAAGCAAATTTTCTTAAAGGGAACTCAATTTACAAATGCTTATGCAACTACGCCAATTTGTGGCCCGAGTCGTGCTTGTATCCTTACAGGATTATATGCAACAGAACATGGAATGCTTTATAACGGGACAAAAGAAAAATCATCATTAGATGAGTATTCTATAGCCAAAAGATTAAAAAAGAGCGGGTATTTTACAGGACATGTTGGAAAATTTCATAATACATCAGATGGAAAATATTCTGCAAAAAGAAAATCAGAATATAATTATTGGGTATCTTTAAGAGGAGGAAGTGCCCACTATTTAAATTCAGTAGTTAATAATAATGGGATTTTTTCAAACAGGGGTAATAGCTACATCACCGAATATTGGAATAGAAAAGCTTTAGACTTTATTGATCTTGCGACTAAAAAAGGCAAACCATTTTTTTTAACTCTTTCTCACAACGCACCACATAGTCCCGCACTTCCAGATATAGAATATAAAAATAGATACAAAGCAAAAAATTTAGAAATGCCACCTTCTTTTCTAGATACAAGCGACACTGGAAAAGCAGAATTTGTAAATAAAAGAAAAGAAAATTTTAAGAATGATTTATTACTTGCAGCTAAAAAAAAAAAAACCATAAAACTATTTGCAACAAAACAACTAGCAACGTTAATGTCAGTAGATCAAGGTGTAAAACAAATAATTCGAAAATTAAAAGAAAACAAAGAGTATAAAAATACGATTTTTATTTTTATGTCAGATAACGGTCTTATGTGGGGAGAGCATTGTTTGCAATCTAAAAATAATATTTATGAAGAGGCTTCAAAAATTCCTCTTGCTATAAGTTATGCAAAAGATACTACATTATTTCCTGTAGGGGAAAATGATGCAATCGTAGCCAATATTGATCTTGCACCGACATTGGCACAAATTGCAGGTATTAGCGAAGAAGATTATCAAGTATCTGGGGTTTCTCTTTTAAAAACAATCACTGGTGAAAGTGAACGTGAAGGAATTTTAATTCAAGGCAGCTGGAAAGATGGTGAGAATGTTTATTCCGCATATCATACAAAAGATTATATTTATTCTAAAACTGGACACATTGAACATCAAGAACTTTATAATTTGGCTAATGATCCTTACGAATTAATCAACCTTTCAAGTGATGATCCTGCAAACGAAAATTGGGAATTACAAGAAAAATTAAAAACTTCTTTAGAAGATAACTTGTTAGAGCATGATCCAAAAAGCTGTTATAATATAATTTGCTTAGGAAATGAATATAAATAAAAAATGGTGCTAATAATAATTTTTAAATTATTATTAGCACCAAATGATTTTTCTTGAGGTTGTGAACCTTATTTCTTGTCTAGAATTAATCTAAACCCCATCACAGGATCTCCAATTTCCTGATAAAGAGCTTCACCGTTTAATCCTGAAGAAAGATTTCTTCTAAGATTTGGGGGAGGCGTTGCCGTATCCCTATGTTTTGAAAATTCCCTCCCACTTTTTTTTTTATTTTTTTTAGGAGAGACTTTCATCGGAGAAACAAAATAATCCATTACGACTCCTTTGTTAGAGGTGGAAAAACTTTTAAAAAACCTTAACGCCAAGTTTTTATGCTATCACTAAATAGATTATTAAGAAATATTTTTCTACTAATAACAAATAAAATATTAAAGATTCATTACCTAAAAGGCTTTTTGCATAATATGCTTCAACTCAAAAATTGATATTTTTTCGTTTAATTTCTTTTGCAATTCTTCTAAAGATATCTGAGAAGAAGTGTTTTTTATTTTTTGTATTTTATCTACACATCTATCAATTAAATCCATTGTAACATTACTTTTATCTGCATGAATAAAATTATCTTCAGAAACCTGAATAACGCTATCATAAAGCCCTAAAGAATCTATAAATTCCTCTTTCGAGGGTATAGACGAAGTAAATAATTTTTGGTAATTAATTTTTTGTAAAATATCATCCCAAGTAAGATCCTTTTGAGATTGCAATAATATCTGAATAACTGATGTTTTAAACGTAAGTTTAGCACTTACTACCTTTTTATTTTCGATTGTAACGAGTCCTCTTTTTTCGATTTGAGGAACTAAACTATTTATTTGTGTATAATTTAATCCTTCATATTCATAAAATGAATTTCTAAATGTTTCAATCGAACACGGCATTACAACTTCAGAAAAAATATTATCAAAACATTCATCAATATCAATGTTATCTATTTGATTAGATGTTGAAAAATCCTCGTCAAGCTCAAACATATTTTTTATAAAAATATAAAATGAATCATTTGAAAATTTTGACCATAACTCTGGCATTTCAAGACGAATATCATTTGTATCAACAGACATAAAATAATTTTTATATTTTTCAGATTTATAACAAAGAACGGATTGAAGTTCTTCGTATAAATTTTTAAATTCTTTTTTTGCCATACGTAAAGTCATATTAAATTGTGTTGATAAACTTTGAATATCGCTATTTGGAACAATTGAAGCTTTAAAAAAGTTTTGCCTATCATCAGGAAAAGCCTTTATATAATCTAAACATTCCATCAACTCTCGTTGTATACTAGAAAAACTAATTGGTGCCATATATTTCCTAATATACTCAGGCGATGTTGTAATCTTGTTTTTAAGTTTATTTAAAGCATTTTTAAAGTTAATATCATTTGCAAATTGACTACAATAAGTATTTATTTGGTCATCATCTATAGTAATTATATCTAGCACATTCTTACAATTGATACCTGTTTTTTTTAATCTTTTTATAATATCTTTTTCTTCACTACTTAGTTTATGTATAGCTATTGGATACATATATGATTCATTATTTAAAGTTTCCATAAATTCTCACTTATTATTAAAAAAAAGATTTTATTAATCTACAATTAAAGCCATCTTTATAACTTTTTAAGATTAACAATCATCTTTATAATTCTAAAATTTTATCTATTATTTTGATGCCAACTTTTAAAATTTGATTCTTAATAAATTTCAATAATACACACGGCGTTTTATTTTTTATTTTATTTTAAACATTTTTTGTTATTTCTTTGATTATTCAAAATATTATTTTTATAATCAAAGTGTTATACAAGTTTTTGCTTTTGTATTTTTTTGCAAATAGAAATTTTAAAAAAATATTTTTATTGAGGTTTTGAGGTTTTTACATTCAATAAAAAAGCATTTTAAAATATCTTTTTAAAATATTTGGAGGTTTGTCTTGAGAATCGCTTTAATGTCTTGGGAGAGTTTGCATTCGATTGGCGTTGGTGGTGTGGCAGTTCATGTAACAGAGTTAGCGGCAGCATTACAAAGGAGAGGTCACGAAGTTCATGTTTTTGTAAGGATTGGGAAAGGACAAAGCGGTTATGATTGCATTGATGGTGTTCACTACCATCGATGTTCAATAGAATTAAATTCAGATTTCGTACAAGAAATGAATAATATGTGTAATAGTTTTGCTTGGAGATTTGGAGAAATCGAGAGCGGACTTGGCGCAAGTTTTGATATTATTCATTGTCATGATTGGCTTACAGAAAAAGCTTTAGTTCAAATAAAAAATAATATGGGAAGAAAATCTATTTTCACTCTTCACTCCACAGAATTTGGAAGATGTGGAAATAATTCTTATGATGGAACATCTTCGAAAATTAGTGCGATAGAGGCAGAAGGAGCATTTATCGCTGATAAAGTAATCACAGTTTCTGGGGTTTTGGCAGATGAAGTAAAAAGGCAATATAATGTGCCAGATTGGAAAATACGAGTTATTTATAATGGAATAAATGTTCATCGTTATGATGGCTTTATTGATCCAGCAGTTTGTAGAAGTACATATGGAATTGGACCATTTGATCCTATGGTGTTATTTGTCGGAAGATTAAGTATACAAAAAGGGCCAGATTTATTGTTAGAATCCATACCATCTGTTTTATCTTACAGAGGTGATGCAAAGTTTGTGTTTGCAGGAAATGGTTATATGAAAGATCAGCTTGAAAAAAGAGCAAACGAACTTGGAGTCGCTCATGCTTGTAGATTTTTAGGCTCTATGAGTCCAGACGGAGATCTAATCAACCTTTTTAAAAGTACAGATTGTGTCGTTGTTCCAAGTAGAAATGAACCTTTTGGAATTGTTGTCCTAGAGGGTTGGGCTGCAGGAAAACCTGTTGTTGCTACAGTAAATGGTGGTCCTAGAGAGTTTGTAACTCATAATAAAAATGGTTATTTAATTTATGATAATTCAGATTCCATTGCATGGGGGATAAAAGAAGTCTTTTCTAATTTCGATCACGCAAAATGGATGGGAGAACAAGGACGAATTACCGCTGCATACGGATTTAGCTGGGACAAAATCGCAGAACAAACAGAGGGCGTTTATCAAGAAGGTTAAGAAAATAAAAAAATTTATTTTCTTAACCCTTACATTCTAATCTTCCCTGCTTAATTCGACTTCACCGACAGATAGTGTTTCTGAGTTTATAAAATGAATCTTTTCTTCCTTATCAATTTTTGCAACATTAGCAATATCGCTAATAACATCTTTTAATTTTGATAATAAAGCATCATCTGTATATATATTTACACTTTCAATGTTTGTTTTTAAGCTTACTCCCTCTGATGTCTTAAATTTCCTTATTTCTGAATTTATAAATACAACTGATTCATATAATATCGTATCTTCTGATGAAATATCTTTAAAATCCTCTGCTTTTGGCCATGATGATACATGAACGGAACTACAATTTGTAGCCCAAGATCTTGTTTGAAAAATCTCTTCTGAAACAAATGGACAAAAAGGAGCAAATAATTTTGCAAATGTATCTATCGTAAGCATTAAAGAACTTTTCGCAGATATATCATTTAAATCATACGCCCTTGCTTTCACAACCTCTACGTAATTATCACAAAAATCCCAAAAAGTTTTTTCTATGGCTTCCAATGCATTTGAATAATTATTTTTCTCAAATGCTTTCATCGCCTCTTGTGCGGTAAAAGACAATTTTTTCATCCAAGATTTATCTAAAAGATTAGATATCTTTTTTTCATAATCATCTATCTTTTCTATATTAGTACTTTCTAAAATCATTGACACAAAACGAGCAGAATTAAAAAATTTATTGAGCATTTTCCAACCTTGCTTCATGACCTGTTCTTCCAACAAACAATCAGTGCCAAATTTTGCTTTTGTAGCCCAATATCTAACAGCATCTGAAGAATATTTTTCAATTAATCCTATAGGAGTTACAACGTTTCCTTTAGATTTACTCATCTTCTTTCTATCGGGATCAAGGATAAAACCACTAATTAAAATCTCTTTCCAAGGAATTGTTCCTTTATGAAATAAAGATCTTGTTATTGTGTAAAAAGCCCAAGTTCTAATAATGTCATGTGCTTGTGGTCTTACATCAAATGGAATTGATAAATTTTCAAAATTAAAATTAGTTAATCTCTCCATTGCGATCTCTGGAGTTAACGATGATGTTGCCCAAGTGTCCATAACATCTTTATCACCGATGAATCCCCCACACTTTCCTCGCTGATCTTCTCTAAATCCTTGCGGAACGTCGATCATAGGATCTATTGGAAGCATTGACTCTTCTGGAATAATAATTTCTTTATAATTTACCTGTCCGTCGTCATTAATTTTATACCAAACAGGAAAAGGAACTCCAAAAAAACGTTGTCTACTAATACACCAGTCTTGGTTTAATCCTTGAACCCAATTGTCATATCTAGTTTTCATATAAGGTGGATACCATTTAACTTCATTTCCAGCCTTAAGTAACTCATCTTTGTGGCTAATGACATCAACAAACCATTGCCTTGAAGTTACGAACTCAATTGGCAACTCCCCCTTTTCATAAAACTTTACAACATGAGATATTTTTCTTGGTTCATTTACCAATACTTTTTCATCAACTAATAATTGGACTATTTCTTTCCTAGCTCTTTTTATTGGCAATCCAACTAGTTTATTATAATTATCTTGCGCTTTTGATGGATTCTTGGAATCAAATGGAAATTCTCCATATTTTACATTTAAAAATTTACCATCTAATCCTATAACTTGTTTTATTGGAGATGTAGAATTTTTCCACCACTCAACATCGGCACTATCTCCAAATGTGCATACCATCATGATTCCTGTTCCTTTTTCAGAATCTGCATGTTCAGAAGAAATGATAGGAACTGAAATATCAAACAAAGGAACTACGGCATTTTTGCCTTTTAAATAATTATATCGTTTATCATTTGGATTATACACAATTGCTATACAAGCAGGTAACAATTCTGGCCTTGTCGTTGATATAATAAATTTTGAATCTTCTCCATCAACCTTAAATTCTATATCATGAAAATACCCCTCTTCTTCCCTGTCTTCTATTTCTGCCAATGATATCGCTGAGCGAAATGTTGAGTCCCACATTATTGGAGATTCAAAAGCTTTAACATATCCATTTTTAAATAAATCTAAAAAATATTTTTGCGAAGTCCTTATCGTATCTTTACTAATTGTTTCATATTTTAAATCCCAATCATAAGAATAACCAATCTTTCTAAAAAGATCTTCAAAAATTTTTTCATCTTCTAACGCTAATTTTCTACAAGCTTCAATAAAATTTTGTCTAGAAACTTCGCAAAATGGATTTTTATTTTTTTCAATATGAACGGGTTCAAAATCTGGATCATAAGGAAGATTAGAATTACAAGTAATATTATAATAATTTTGAACTCTTTTTTCCGTTGGCAAACCATTGTCGTCCCAACCGATAGGAAAGAAAATATTTTTACCAGACATTCTTTTATATCGAACAATTGAATCCATTTGGGTATAGCTAAAAATATGCCCTATATGTAAAGATCCAGATATCGTAGGTGGTGGGGTATCGACAATATAAGTATTATCTCTAGAAACACTCGGATCATATTTATACACTTCCGAATTTTTCCAAAAATCTATACACCTTTCTTCTATTTTTTCGAAAAAATACTTCTCGTCTAATTTTCTTTCAGCTTTATATTCCATCAAAACTCCCCATCTAAAGACTTATAAAAATCTCTTATAAATTAGTATCACAATAACCCTATAAAAAATAAACAAACTTTTTATTTTATAATATAAAATACATTCTCTTAATTCATTAATAGGAGTACCAAATACAAACATTTTTCCTAAATATTTAAAGATTTTAGAGTATCATAAAAATACTTTATAAAATAAGTTAGTTATAAAAAAGCTTATAAAGTTTTTCTTTATGTACGATACATATTATGGAATTTTTTTTCAAGGAAAATTTCAAAAAATAGCGCTTAAAAAAGGACTTTTTATGGAAATATCAGGAACAGGCGTAACATTAAGCGACGTTTCTACAAACGTAGGAAATGTTACAACCGCCACACAAGTAAAAGTTTTAAAAGGTGCAAACGAGCAACTAGAAGCCGTTGTTGGCACTTTACTTCAAGGCATAACAGATATTGGACGAAACTTAGATGTTGTAGCATAAAAGATTATATAAAATTTTTGGATTAGCTTATTGTTTGTTATTTATTCAAAATCTATTTTTTATCTTCTTTTTCTAAATTTTCCTTGGCTTCTAAAAACCTTTCATATTCCTCTGTAACAAACTCCATCGCTTCTTGCGGAGTGTCAACTATATGAATAAAATCAAAATCCTTATCGCTAATTAATCCTCTTAAATTAGGTTCTGCATGCATCCAATCTATAAGACCTTGCCAAAATTTTTTATCAAGCAAAATTATTGGACGTTTTTCTATATGCCTAACTTGAACTAATTGCCAACTAAAAAACAATTCTAATAAAGTTCCAATTCCCCCTGGGGTACAAATAACAACATTAGAAAGTCTCATAAAATCATCTAATCTATAAGAAAAACGATAATGGAATCTCCTAACATCAAGGTGATTATTCGGTGCAGGCTCAAAATCAAGTTGTATAGGAAGCCCAAAAGAAAGGCTTCTTGTCTTGCCTTCTTCTTGCCCTAACTCAGCCCCTTTATTTCCTGCTTCCATAAGTCCTGGGCC
Source organism: uncultured Bdellovibrionales bacterium (assembly GCA_964534945.1). Classification (GTDB taxonomy): domain Bacteria; phylum Bdellovibrionota_C; class UBA2361; order UBA2361; family CAKMMH01; genus CAZHFA01. Next base: position 12,928 of record CAZHSB010000026.1, read on the forward strand.
ACCGCCTGTTAATACATCAATTCCTTTTTGCGCTAATAATCTTGCAAGCTCAAAAACATTCTCATAAATAGGATTTCCCTCTTTAACTCTAGCACTTCCAAAAATACAAGCACGAAAAAAACGCCCCCTATCCATTTCGGCCATTTTTTTCTCAATAATCATAGCGCGCTGATTTAAAAATCTTAACCTTTCATCAAGGTGCTTTTTTATATTTTCATTTGTAATTTCTTCATTTGTTAATTTTGGTTTTCTAAATTTTCTATATGCACTTGAAGGATTTCTTTCCGCTACTTTAATATTTTCTTTTTCATCAACCATTTTTTATAACTCCAACATATTGATATACTATAATAAACCTTTAAACTATCTTTTAATATATCGGAAAATTTTTAAAAAGTATTTATATGAAAAATGAAAAAATTATCGCGGGAATTGATGAAGTTGGAAGAGGCCCTCTTGCAGGCCCCGTAGTAATTGGTGCTGTAATTCTAGGAGATTATAAAAATGACGATATAACTGATTCTAAGAAACTTTCTTCAAAAAAACGCGAATTATTATCAGAAGAAATAAAAAACAATGTTTCATCTTGGATAATTGTTAGTATCGGTCCTGATATTATTTTAGAAAAAAACATTTTGGGTGCCACTTTGTACGGAATGAAAATAGCTAGCGAAAAAATTAATGCTGATAAATTTTTAATTGATGGTAACCAAAAAATTGATACGCAAAAAGAACAAGAAACTATTGTAAAAGGAGATCTTCTAAAAAAAGAAATTTCAGCTGCATCAATTATCGCAAAGGTGTGGCGAGATAAATATATGGAGAATTTAGGAATAAAATATCCAGAATATGGATTTGAAAAGCATGCAGGGTACCCAACAAAAGCACATAAAGAGGCAATTGAAAAATTTGGCCCAACGCCATTTCATAGACAAGATTTTAATGGCGTTACTAAATTTTTATATCTTCAACCATTTTTTAAAAACTACAAAGAAAATATTAAAAAACATCAAGAAAAAACACTCTCTCATGACTTTGGGATATATTGGGAAATGGGGGGAAATAAAAGCTTGTAAATTTTTACAAAAAAACAAACTTTTTATAGAACAAAAAAATGTCAAAAGTAAACATTCAGAATTAGATATAATTTGCTTTTCAAAAAGACAATTAATTTTTGTTGAAGTAAAAACTAGATCCATGGCACATGCCATGAATTTTCCAATTTTTGAAAGTATTTCTGATAAGAAAATTCAACATATTCAAAGAGGAATAAAAAATTATATAAATAATAATTTTGCAATAATCAAACGAAGAAGAATTCAAGAAATCAGAATAGATTTTATTTTCATTCACTATAAAAAAGGACTTTGGGGAAATTTGAAAATATCAGAAATTATTTGGAAAAAAACTAAACTTTAAATATTAAAAATTTATTGGAAATTTGGGGATAAAAAAAACCTTATAAAAAACCAAAATGTCGCTATCGCTTTTAAAATAATAATTTAAAAAGCGATAGCTTGCAATGAACTATGCTATTAGCAAGTTTCATTAATCATTACATGCCCAAGCAGTAGCATAAGCGATTTTCTTATCCTCCTGCTTGTCAAGTGAGATAAGACAATCTTCAATGGAGATTGTGAAAACAATCTCCAAGTTGGCATAATATTCATCGAAAGATTCCTCAAGAGGAATCCTCAAGGCCTCTGCGCGTAAAAAACTCATCTCTTTCAAGATTAAGTCTCTCTTAAGCCCCTCGTGCCCAGCGGTAAACGATGCATCTTTATAAAGAAGCATTAGTACTTGTAACGTTAAACTTGCCAGCACTCGCTTAATTGAAGACTCAAAATGCAACTTTAAATCTGCTTCACGAAAAGTCCTGATAACTTTTAAAGCCACTTCTTCGAATGGCCCTTCGTGATGCTCTTTCTCAACTACAGAAAGGGCATAAGATCGGTCAATTGCAGCAATGACACCGCAAAAATGCTCTTTCATTTTTTCCGCATAAGGGGCAATTGCCTCTTTTATCTTTTGTTCCTGATTCCTCAAAAACAAAAGATATTCCCTTGAACACGCATCCAAAGGAAATCGATCTAAAAAACTTTTTTTCCTCATGAAAAAAAATCCTTTCTAAAAAACTTTTTTTTCTACCCAAATCCCCAATCTTCTTAGATTACTAAAAAATAGGTATAAAAGTCAAAAAAAAAGCCGAAATATTAAAAAATATTTCGGCTTTACTTGCCATTTTAGATGGCAAACGCTTTATGCTTATAGCATTATGATGCTGAGCAACCTGTCAAACCACCATTTTGACTATCCCAGTTACAAGTAACTCCTGTTCCTTTTGCATGAGTAGCTGTTCCTGTAAAGCTTGATCCATCATCAGAGATTTGGATATTTAGTGTTACACCAGAAGACAATGCTGAAATTCCTGGTAACATTCCTGGGCATGTATCTTGAGTACAAGCTACATAAGCTTCATTATCAACGAAATATGCTTCTTCTGCAGTTGCAACATTTCTTAAATCACTTTTTGCTCGAGCATCAAAGCCTCTAGCACGATATTCTGCAAATTGAGGAATTGCAATTGCGGCCAAAATACCTATGATTGCTACAACAACCAATAACTCAATAAGAGTAAAACCTTTTTCTTTCATAACGAGATCTCCTAATAAAAAAATAAAACAAAGAACAAATTTCTTAAGAATTATGGTCCTTTTATTTGTTCGATGCAGTTAAGTTAACCAAGGTATCAGAATCGGTAAAAAAAAAATTTTTCTAAAGACGACTTAAAACAATGTTATATATTTTTTGACGTATGTTTTTAAATTATAGAAATATTAATAAATAGTTAACTATAGCTATTTGATTTTTGTATTTAATTTTCCCCTGCCTTAGCTTTTATTAAAATTTATTACGTTTTATAGCTGGTTTTTTCGCTGTTAAGAGAATCGTTTAGGCATACTTTTCATCATACATAACGAAAGAAAGTTGTATATAACTAATTGTTTTTACAGTTAAGGGATCGCAATATGGAAAAAAATTGGATTAAATATGATTTAAGAAACCCAAAATTTAGAAAAACCCTTGAGAGATTAGGCTTGCTAGAAGACATGAAAGAGCATGATCTCTGTGCAAAAAACATTCAAGAATTAAAACTAATCATCAGTAGTATGAAAGAAGTGCTCCTAACATTAAACCAAAAAGAAAATCTAACATTACAGGATAAACTCTTCTTACAAAAAGAATATGATAATTTAAAAAATAGATATCAAACATTATTATCTTCAACAAATTTTAGTATTTTAAAAAAAGTTCAAACAAAATTAGAAACCATTGCAGATAACAAAATTAGGATTATAAATTAAAAATAAAGAATGCAATTATGACCACTTCAAAAAGTTTATCAGAAAAAGAAAAAAAAATCTCGGAGTTATCAGAAAGACTAAAACTTTTAAATGAAATTAATCAATTAATTTCTTCTAACACACCATTAAATAGAATCGTTAAAAATTTAACTAGCGAATGTGCTCTTAGGTTTTCTTCCGATTTATCGTTAGGATTTATATTAAAGGATAATGAACAATTTGAAATTATGGGAAGCTTTGGTTGCCCTCCTACAATGTTACCACAATATATCAAGATTGCTGGTTGCAATATTTTAGAACAGGTAATAAGAGTTGGTGGTCACTTTTCTATAAATAATTTAAAAGATCAGATAACCTCACTAGAATTTTTGTCGACATTGAAAATAAAATCTCTTGAATGTTGCTGCCTTGAAATAAAAGAAGAGGTATTTGGAGTTTTTATAATCGGTTATAAAACTGAACACTCAATGGAGCATAATGATATTTTAAAATTTGATGAATTTATACAAGCTTCCACCTTAGCAATTGCAAACGCAAGGAACCATGAACAAATAAAAGAATATACATATAGGCTTGAAGAACTCGTCCAAGAAAGAACTAAAAATTTAGAAGTGCAAACTTTAAAAGCTCAAGAAGCCAATCAAGCAAAATCACGATTCTTGGCTAATATGAGCCATGAGCTAAGAACACCACTTACAGCAATTATAGGATATGCCAATATTTTATCAGATGGAATCTTAGGAAATCTAGAAAAAGATCAAAAAGAAGCAATCGATGCTATCTGTAAATCTGGAGATCATTTAAAACTTCTAATTGATGATGTCTTAAACTTAGCGCGCATAGAATCTGGAAAAGAAGTTTCTAATCCACAAAGTTTTAATTTAAAATCAGCACTTGAAGAATCTTATGACCTTATTGTCCAAACTGCAGAAGCAAAAAACATTACTCTCTATAAAGTTACATTGCCTGAAAGTTTAAAAGATATAAATATTTATTTTGATCCAAAACATTTTAAACAAATAATGGTCAATCTTTTATCAAATGCTATAAAATACACACACGACAAGGGAGAAGTAAGAATCCATGCCAAGAAAGAGACTGATTTTATAAGAGTCTCTATTTCAGATACAGGTGTTGGAATTCCTCAAGACAAGATTGAAACTCTTTTTGAAAGGTTCGAACGAGGTGTAGATGAATACAGCAAAAATCAAGTTGGAACAGGCATAGGACTTAATTTAACTAAAAAACTTATTGAATTAAATGGAGGAGAAATAGCAGTTGAAAGTACCGTTGGAGAGGGATCAACTTTTTCCTTTATAGCTCCACTATCCCAAGAAAACATTGAGGAAACAGAAATTGTAACAAAGGAATCTTTAATTTCAAAGTTAGGTGGTTTGTCAATTATGTTAATTGATAACAATAAAGATTCTTGTAATGTTATTGAAAATATTTTAAATATTGCAGAAGCAAAAACTTTTATAAGGAATTCTTTTAAAGATGCAATGTTAGATACAGAAAGTATAGAGCCTGATTTAATAATTTGCGACACAAAAATTAACGAAGAAAATGGTATAGATTTTATTCGTCAATTAAAAAACTCATCAAGCAATCTTTCTAAAATTCCAGTAATCGTTGTAAGCGCATCTGCTTTTGAAGAAGATAAAATTGATGTTTTACAAGCTGGAGCTTCAACGTTTATTCCTAAGCCTTTTAAACCAATAAATTTAATAAAGACTATAAGACAATTAACTTTAAGCAGGGTGATTGCATAATCGTGGTAGAGAAAAAAGAACAAAACATAACTAGTGAAAAATTTTTAGCTCGCTTAAAAAAAGGATTACAAGTAGATGGAGATTTCCCTGCTTGTGCAAAATTTGTGAATGAAATAAGAGCATTGGCAGGAAGCCAAACATCTTCTAGTAGTAAAATTGCAGAAACAGTATTAAAAGATCCTGCGGTAAGTACAAAAATATTATCATTTGTAAATAGTGCTTTTTTCCAAAGGGGCGCTCCAATTACAACGATAAGTCAAGCCATAGTACACCTTGGAACAAACCAAATCGCAGAGCTTTGCTCTAACTTTACGCTTATTCAAAAATTTGTCCCCACAGCCAGAAAAGGTGGCCCATTTGCTATCGCGCTAGAAAGATTAATTGTAGCATCAATTTTAACAAGTTCTATAAATGCTAAGAATTGCCCCAAAAATCATCTATCGTCAAAAAGCGATGAAACTAGCTACTTACTTGGAACATTTTCAGAATTAGGATTAATGCTTACTTCATATTATTATCCAAAACTTTTTGAAAACGCATATAATAGAAGTAAAGAAAAAAAAATTTCTTTAGACAATAGTATTAAACAATTAACAGGATTTGATCCATTAGAAATAAGTTTAGAAGTTTTAAAAGCATTGGGGCTACATGGGGAATATTATTCTCAAATAAGAATGGCTCTAGATGTAAAAAATAATAAAATAGATTTAAAATCAGCTTGCTCTGAAAGTAAAAGTCTTCTTGCTGCAAAGGAAATTGCAAATAACATCATTGATGATAATAATGAAAAATCTTTAGATAATGTAATAAATGACATATCTGAAAAATACACTATTTCAAAAAATCTCCTAAATACATTATTAACCTCTTTCACTAAAGAATTTTCAGAACATTGTGATGCATTACAAGTTGTTTTGCCAGAAATTCCCCTATTGGCTTCATTAAAAAAAGAAGAAATTAACAACAAAAAACTTAATATCAAAGATGTAGATAACAATTGTTCTGAAGATTCTTCAAGGAGTTTTGCGCTAGCCTCAAAATATTTAAATGATATTCAAGAAGCAACAAAAAATGGAGAATCTGTAGCTTCAATTATTACAACAGCCCTAGAAGCGCTCCTTTGGGGACTAAATTTTGAAAGAGTTTTTCTATTATTAGTTGATCAAAAACGAACAAAAATCAAAGGAAGAATGGGATTAGGAATGAATGAAATCATTCCAGAAAGTATTAGTTTCCCTATCGATGATAAAAGCCAAAAAATTCCTGTAAAATGTCTTTTAACAGGAAAGATTATAACGAGCGGGGAAATGATTCTTCCTAATGATTCTTCATGCATAGCAATTCCTGTTGGAAATAAAAAGATTTGCATCGGTGTTATTTATGCTTCTATTACAGATACTAATTACTTAACTTCACCTTTTGCGATATCTTGCGCGGAGGTAATTCAAAAATGCCTTGAAAATGTGACTTCTATTTAAAAAATCCTTTATGCAACATTAAACAAATTTTAATTCCATTTGTTCTACAACATTTAATCCCACAAAATCTATAACATCGTCCAACATATCGGTAAATTCTTTTGGCCATGTTGTGTAATCATTTCTAAAGCAAACAATATCATCTATATAAATTTCATATTGCCTAGCTTTCTTACTATTCCCATTTACGATATTAAACAAATTTGCATTATTGTCCCAAGTAACTTCTATAAAATTTTTATTTGTAATTTTTAAAAATTCTAAAAAAGATTTTGTAATGAAATCATTGCCACTAGAAATAAAAAACAATTCTGGATTTTCAATACTGTAATATGTTTTTATTGCCTCAATCGCTTTTAAAGAAGAGAGCATAATTTTTTTTGCCAATTGTAAATTTTTCTTATTCCTAATATCAGGACTTTCCTCACCTAAAAAAGTTTTAAATGATCCTTTGCACAACTCATAAACATTTAAATCTTCATAAGAAACATTCATTAATTCATTATCTGGGACTAATAATAATTCTTGTTTTATATACTTTAACGCTTTAGCACTTAAATATTTTGACAAATCATCACTTTCCATACACGCCCAATTGGACAAACTTTCCTGAGATGCTATGCAAGAAGCACAAGATAAAAGGCTTCTTCTTTGATTAACGGCACAATCTCTATTACATATAGTAAATAAGCCATTGCACTTAAGTTGATATGTACTTTCATAAAATGCACCTATGTATCTTGCAAGCAAATACATAAATCCACTTTCTTTTACCAACAAACCATAAGGGGAAAAAAAAGTAATTGCCATTTTAAACTACTCCACTTTTATAAAGCAAAACACGATACAATCTTTTTTGTTGTTGTATCTCTACATAAAATATACGGATTCACTCCCGCTGGAATACCATCTGAAAATTTAAGCACATCTAATGTTCCATTTGCCCAACAAGAATTAAAAACATTTTTTTTATCATCTGATACTTTTTTTGTGTCTAATTGATATTCTTTTATCGTAAGTTTTGATGACTTCAAATCTTTAATTACACACTCACTATCAATATTTAGGATATCCGTTTTGAAATCTTCTTGAGAGGCGTTAACAATTATTAAACTTGTTTCAGTTAATACATCATTTAAAACTGGAAAAGATTTTGATGAAATTTTTTCTTCTCTATAAACACTTGGATAATAATGAAGAGAAGATGAGTATGACATAAATTCTACAATAGCGCTTGATGGTTCAAAATTTATTGCTTGCTGTCTTAAAGAAAATTCTATTGAAACTCCTAAAAATCCTGCGTAATCTCCATTTAACGCAGGAAATGCAGAATCAAGCAATACACCTGTTGCCTGATTAAGACGCGTTCCATCTAACAGAATGCTGCCAGCATTTTCCCCCTCTCCAAAAAGTTCAAGTCTACATGAAATTGGATATGGAGTTGTAGAATTCAACGATAACGGAAATAAATGCAACATCGTTTTTAAAGCTTTATTAGATGCACAAAATGAAATCCACTTAATGTTTTTCATGTATTTTATTTTCTCCCATACAACATAATCTAAGCAATTGAAGAAAACACTCCTTCTTCGCTATTATTCTCAATATAATCTAAAATTTGTGCTCCAACTAACGAAACATTTTGAATAGCTGAAAGCCTTATATATGCCCTTGCTTCAGTTTCATCCATTTCTCCAAAGATTTCTTGGAACTCATTTTTTAAAAAGATAAGCCTTGACCCCATTGCAGATAATGTGATGTTTTTCTCTGGGGCTCTGTTACCTTTCAAAATTTTACAACAAACCTGCACTGGGGTCTCAAGCTCATTTGATAATATTAAAATCGAAGATTTGTCCTTTGAAAAAGTAATTGGTAAAAATAAATTTGTCTTTTCATTAAAATCTTTTAGTTGCGCTATATAGCTTCCTGATTTTTTCATTTGTAATCTAATATAAGAATCTATACACTCTTCCATTTCACAAATTAACTGGCAATATTTCAATCCTGATTCAGGTTTACAATCACCCATAAAATTTTCTAAATCAAGAATTAATGGTTGGGCAGAATTTACAACCATTTTTATTTCATTAATCATCGTTCCATCTGGATCAAAAATCTGCATTTTAACAGTAGACTCATAATCTTCTTTCATATCATTTGGAATAAAAAAAGCTCGAGATTCAAAATATGGATATCCCGCTATCCAGTATCTTTTTATAACTTTGTTTTGATTTTCCATAATAAATTTAAAAATTTTAATAATACAACGGTTTACATATTACTTTAAATGACTTTAAGTTACAAGTAAGAAGAATGCAAAAATTGAATTTTACGCGACAACCATGCGAAAAATAAAAAACACAATTTGTGCAACAAATTGATTTTAAAAAGTTTTTAAAATTTACTAATTTTATTTTGATACAAATTCTTCGTATTCTTTTGACGTCATCAAGCTATCTATTTGAGATTTATCAGAAATTGAAAGTTTAGCAATCCAGCCATTTTTATATGGATCATCATTAACCATATTTGGAAAATCAGATAGCTCTTCATTTGCCTTAATTACTGTGCCTTTTATTGGACAATAAATATCAGAAGCTGCTTTTGTAGATTCTGCCACAGCCAGTACCGCGTCTTTTTTAAACTCTTCACCCTCTTTCGGAAGCTCAACAAAAACAATTCCGCCTAATTCAGATTGTGCAAAATCTGTAATACCAACAGTAGCGATATCGCCATCGACACTAACCCATATATGCTCTTTTGTGTATTTTAACTCTTGAGGATAATCCATATAGCTTTTACTCCCTTAATTTCTAGTTTACAAATTTTTATAATAACACTAGTTTCAATTTGTATTATAGTGTTACAAAATACAAAATACAAGAAACAATAATAAAAATTAAAAGAAAACATCTTTAATTTATTGGTAGTTGCTCTTTTTCCCCTATTTTCATAATAAGCTCAAAAAGCGGGTCTAAATCTTCTGGTTCATACATTTTTGGGAAATATGCGATAGCCCCATTATCAAGTGCAGAAAATTTTATTGAAGATGAGGGTATATCACTTACTAAAATAGTTTTTATATCATTACTTTTTATTTCATGTAAGAAATCCATGCTGTTCATATCTAAGACATGCGCATCTAATATTATTAAGGACGGGGTATCTTTCTTTATTTTTTTTAAGGCTTTTTTTGCAGAATTTTCGTAAAAAACTTCTATTTTTCCAGAATAGTTACAAATATCTATATAATCCTTAATTGATTTAACATAAGAATCTTGATCGTCAATGACAACCAGTTTGATTTGCTCATCCATAAGCAATATTTCCTCCTTGTTTATCGCACAAGTATTCTATCGGCAAACAAGGAGGAAAATATTAATATTAAATTATACCCCCAATTACAACCACGAAGCACCTAGGGTAGGAGCCCTAGGGTACTAAGATTTCATCTAAGAAATAACCAAGTTTCGTTCACTCCATTTGGTTTTCTTAACAATTTTTCCCTTAGTTATAATAATACGGTACCTTATAGAATAAATTCCTTTATCTAAATTTTTAAATGTGTGCTTATTAGTTTTCTTTAATGTTAAATTTTTTACTCCCAATTTATATCTTTTATCTTTGTACCCTAATCTTTTTAATTTCCTTATATGAATTAAATATTTATATTTTGCTTCTGGATCTAGCTTCGTTTCACTCTCTTGTGATGCACCAATAAACTTCTCTAAAATTACCCTTACACTATTTTTCGTTTGATTATCAATCGACGGCACCTTTAGAATTGTCATTGGAGCCACGACCCTAACTCCATCTACTGGAGTAAAGGTAATTGATGGCGTATGGGTCATCGTCATTTCAAGAGTATCTGTTTTTGTAAACGTATTGCTTGGTGTATACGTCTTCGTAAATGTTTCACTTGGTGTATATGTCTTCGTAAATGTTTCAC
>CAZHSB010000027.1:0-5400 GCA_964534945.1 uncultured Bdellovibrionales bacterium
AGAAAGTGAGAAATAATTTCATATTTTTCGAGAAAATCGTTATATTTTTTAAAACATAAATTTTGTTAATGCCCCTTAAAAAGTAACATTTTTAAAGCCTACAAAATCATTTTCCTTTGCATTTTCTGGTTTTTTTTGAAATTCCCAATGAATATTTTTCTTTATATTTTCTAAAATCTCTAAACATATATCTATATTAGTGTTTGGAACAATAATGCAAATCAAGGAATTTTTTATATCTAATGTTCTAACTGTTGCAATTCCCTCATAAATTTCAAAGAAAGATTGCATCATTACAACTTTTTGTTGCGGAACTTTTAAGTAAATACATGACGTTACATTATCTAGTGCTTCAATATTTATTTTATCCATAAAGGCTTCTCTTTTTTTGGAACATTATGTAAATTATTTAAGATGAATAATTCACGTTATTTTTTACAATATCTTTTACGTGCTTTAGTCCATAAAGTAAAGACCCCTCTATCTATTTTACAAAATGACTTGGAATATTACAAAAGTCTTTATCATAATGATGAATTTGAAAAAACAAAAACAGCTGTAGAAAAAATAAATGATTTATTAGATAGCACTTATTTAACAATGGACAAGAGAGGATCTTTAAAAGAAGATCTAGATCTTTCAAAAATTAAAGAACTTGAAAGCTTCTGCATAATCACACCAGAAAATAAACCAATAGAAATTTTTGCAAGAAAAGTTGATGTCGTAAATTATTTTTATCTGCTACATTCCGTATTAAAGTCCTTAAACCTGATGATCGATGATAACGCTCCAATCCACTTTGAGTTAAATGATAATCTTTTAAATAACATTACGACGTCATTTAAGCCGATAAAAGGAGATAAGACTTTTGATTCGTCTTCATTTTCATCTTTATGTTCATACATTAATATTCAAAATGATATAGATTCTATAGATGCAATATTATCAGATTTACTATTAGAAGATTTGGGATTTTCGTTAGTTTTAGAGAAAAAAGATGATTTGATGCATCTAAAAATTTTATTGGACAATGTTTTTCGAAAGAAGTTTTAAATGGCAAAAAAATCTATTTTACTAGTTGATGACGATCAAGATTGTTTAGATAGTCTACAAAGAATTTTAAATATTAAAGGAATAAAAGAGAATATTTTTGTAGCAACAAATAAAGAAGAAAGTTTAAAAATATTTTTAAGAGAAAAACCTTATGTGGTTATTTTAGATTTGGAATTAAATTTAGCAGAAGGTGTAGAAAGTGGTTATCAGCTATTAAAAACTTTTTTAAAAGAAGACAAAACCACAAAAATTATTGTTCTTACAGGACATGGAACTTCTGAATATGGAATAAAAGCTATAAAATATGGAGCTTCTAATTTTTTAAAAAAGCCTGCGGATCCTGATCATCTTTTAGCACTTATTGAAGATGGAATTTCTCAATCATCACTTTTAAAAGAGCTTGAAAAATTAAAGGGAAAAGAAACAGACAAGGAACTTGAAAAATATATTATCGGAGAAAGCAATGAAATAAAAAAAGTTCGTGAAGAAATTTTATTTGCAGGGCAAACCAACCAACCAATTTTAATTAGTGGAGAGACTGGATCAGGAAAAAGTCTTGTGGCAAAGGCAATTCACTTGTTTGGAAAAAATCCTAAAAATCCATTTGTAAGTTATCAACCAAATTATTCATCTGATGATTTGACAAACTCTGATTTGTTTGGGCATGAAAAGGGAGCTTTTACGGGTGCGGATAAAGACAAAGTAGGATTATTAGAACTATCTTGCAATGGTACATTTTTTCTTGATGAAGTTTCATCTTTATCTTCTCATACACAAGCCTCTTTACTTACAGCATTACAAGAAAAAAAGATTAGAAGGATTGGGAGTACAAAAGAAATATCTATTAACTTTCGTCTTATTTCTGCGACAAATGAAGATGTAGAACAAGCAATTAATGAAAAAAAATTAAGGCTTGATTTTTTTCATAGGATTGCACATTCAATGATTTTTATTCCTCCCCTATCCAAAAGGTCAGAAGATATTTTGCCATTAAGTTTATTTTTTATAAATGAGCTTTCAAAAAAAGAAGATTTTTTTATTATTGATATTGATAAAAAAGCACTTTTAAAATTAAAAAATTATCCTTGGAAAGGAAATATTAGGGAGCTTCAAGCAGTAATCGAATCTGCGTCATATCGTGCAAATTATAATAGAAGAAGAATAATAGAAGATGATGATATTATTTTAAATAACATGCAACACAGTCAAAATATTCAAAATAGCTCATTATCTTTTAGAGAAAAGGTTTTAAATTATAAGAAATCCCTCATAAAAGAAGCCTTAACCTTATCTAATAACAATCAAGCAAACGCCGCCAAAGCACTAGGAATCGACAGAACCACTTTAAGAAGGATTTTGGAAGAGGAGGAAAAGTAACCTACTTGCTCTTTTATAAAAGCATCATTGCTTTTGAAAAAAAACTAATGTACTTTTAATAAAAGAAACTTGGAAACTTTTATGCTTATTTATACGTTAATATCAGTATGATAAAAAAATATTATGATAAAGATAATTTTAAATTATTCTTGGGGGATTGCGTTGAGATTTTAAAAAAAGCAACTCCTAATTCTATTGATATGATTTTTGCCGATCCTCCATACAAACTCTCTAATGGCGGTTTTACATGCCAAAATGGAAAAGCTGTTTCTGTGAATAAAGGAAAATGGGACGAAAGTAAAGGGCTAGAAGACGATTTTGAATTTCACACTCTCTGGATTAATGCTTGTCGTAATGTACTAAAATCAAATGGGACAATATGGATTTCTGGCACTTACCATTCAATCTACGCCTGTGGCTTTGCCTTGCAGAAAGCAGGTTTTAAAATTTTAAACGACATTTGTTGGTTTAAGCCAAATGCTTCTCCTAATTTAAGTTGCAGATATTTTACAGCAAGCCATGAAACAATTTTATGGGCAATAAAAGATAAAAACGAAAAACACATTTTTAATTACGATTTAATGAGAACAGGTGATTGGAATGAAGATTTTTTAAAAAATAAAAATAAACAAATGCGTTCCGTTTGGGCAATTGGAACAACTAAGCCTTATGAAAAAAGCTTTGGAAAACATCCCACTCAAAAACCAATTGAATTATTAAGACGTATTGTCCTTTCTTCAACGAATAAAGGTGATCTCATATTAGATCCTTTTACAGGGAGTTCTACTACAGGAATAATAGCAACACAACTTGAACGTAAATTTATAGGAATTGATACTGAAAGGGAATTTCTAGATTTATCAATAAAAAGATATAACGAACAAATATTTCAAGAAAAGGCTATTTAATGGGAACGGCTTTTAAAAAAAATTATAAACAGACATACCCGATAATAAAATGGGCAGGAGGAAAACGACAACTCCTTTGCGAATTATTAAATAATATGCCTTCCGTATACAATAAATATTTTGAACCATTTATTGGAGGTGGTGCTTTATTTTTCGAAATACACCCTCAAAATGGATATATCTTAGATATAAATGAAGAATTAATTAATCTTTATTTAATAGTAAAAAACTATGTCGAAGAATTAATAGAAGATTTAAAACATCATATAAATTCAAAAGAATATTTTTTATATATTAGAAATCTTGATAGAACCATAGAATATAAAAAATTATCAAACATTCAGCGTGCAAGTCGCCTTATGTATTTAAACAGAACATGTTTTAATGGACTTTACAGAGTAAATTCTAAAGGAGAATTTAATGTTCCTTTTGGAAAATATAAAAATCCAAGAATTATTGATAAAGATAATCTTATAAATTGTTCAAATTTATTACAAAATACTATTATAAAAAATGCAGATTTTTCAAAAATATTAAATGATGTTAAAAAAGGAGATTTTGTTTATCTTGATCCTCCTTATGCTCCATTAAATAAGACTTCAAGTTTTACCTCATACACAAAAGACGGATTTAATCTTGATATGCAAGAAAAATTAAAATTATTTTGTGATGAATTAACCTCAAAAGAAGTACTCTTTATGCTTTCAAATTCAGATACTCCAATAATAAATGACTTATATAAAAATTATGAGATAAAAAAAATATTCGCTTCCCGTGCTATTAACTCAAAAAGTAATGGACGAGGAAAAATCACTGAAATTTTAGTAAAAAATTATTAAAAAATATGAAATATTTAAATTGCTATAATAAACTTTTAGGCTGTAAAAACAAACAAGAAGTGTTTGATTACTTAATTAATAATTTAAAACCCTCAGATAATTTATGGTCTTATTTTGTGAACTGGGAAAAAGTTTATTCTAATGTAAATAAAATTGAAATACTATTAAATCTTTTAAACTATTTAATTGGAAAAAAAGATTTTGATCGCGAATTTAAAATACTCTTAAAAGAACAACCTAAAATTATATCTATCCTACCAATGCTTATAGCAAGTCGTGAACAAAAATTTAACATTTTAATTGATTACGAAAACAAATCTTTAGAATATATAAATTACGATTTTTCTATAAAGGATCCTAATGACAACGATATTGAAAAATATTTATGTTTTATTAAAGAAAGTGGATTTAAAAATTTAATTTGTGATGGAAAAATAAAATCTTTAGTTGATTATATGATTGGAGTAGAAACAGGAATTGATAGTAATGGAAGAAAAAACCGTAGTGGACATTCAATGGAAAATATCGTTGAAGTTTTTATTAAAGATACTTGCCAAAAAAAAGGATACTCATATTTAAAAGAAGCCAATAATAAAAAAATTGAATCTGAATTTAAAATCATAGTTCCTGTAGATAAATCTTCTAGACGTTATGATTATATTATAAAAACCGAGAAAGAACTTATAATTTTTGAAGTAAATTTTTATGGTTCTTCAGGTTCAAAACTAAAATCGACAGCAGGAGAATACAAAAATTTATATGATGTATTATCAAAAAATAATTTTAAATTTATTTGGATAACAGATGGATTTGGCTGGAAGACAACTTCAAAACCATTAGAAGAAACTTTTAACCATAATGATTATTTAATTTCTTTAGCAATGTTAGAAAAAGGGATTTTAAACGAACTTATTTAAAATACAATGTTATTCTAAGCTTCACTTTTATTTTCTATTGTTTCTCTCTTCATTTTCCTCTTTTCCATATATGTAATTATTGGACCACTGGCACAGTAGACAACTGAGATTAAAATGAATCCTTCTTTAGGATAACACCATAAAAGTCCTAAAAAAATCGCTATAAAAATTCTTCCATACATTCTTAACTTTGACATCTTTAAAAGTTTAATGCTTAAAAATTTATAATTTGAAACCATTAAAAATGCCACATAACAAACCACAATTGATGCTACAACCGCCCAAACATATGTAGGTTCAACTTTT
>CAZHSB010000027.1:5500-19056 GCA_964534945.1 uncultured Bdellovibrionales bacterium
AAAAAACCACAAAACATATTTCCGACAGTAACTAAATTAGGCAAGATATATCGATTACGATACATTCTTTCTCTAAAACGAATTTTTTTTAAAAGTGGTCGATTTTTGATCATTATAAATGCTCCAAGATTAAAACTTGTAAAAACATGATGTTGAAAGATTATACTATATGTAATTTTATTTTAAAACAATGAAGTAATTATTCCCCACCAATCATTTAACAAAAAATCTAGCCTCTCAACCAAAATTGAAATTCTTGCCATAACCGTCGAGCCAAAAAATGCACCAAAACATATCATCATAAGATATCTTCCTGTTTTTGAAAGACCTTTTGAAAATTTTGAATCTTGTTTTATTGTAAAGAAAAAATAATATAAAACAGAAATTAACGTTACTACAAAAACAATGTTCTCAAAACTTTTGAAATAATCCAACATACCATTCGAGAAAACAACTAATGGCTTAAAACTACTTATGATTTGGGGCATTGCCTGATTAAAAAATCCTTGAAAAGCTAATCCCCCACTTGCTCCAAGCGAAATTCCTATCACCAATTTTGCAAGCCATGAATATTTTTTTGAATAAATAAAATAATACAATAACCCCAAGAAAATTGGAATTAACAATAACAAAAGTTGATAGTCATATTCTTTTGATAGCGAACCATCTGGATATACAACAATATCAAGTCCAAATAATGGATAAAAAACTTTAGGCCATAAAAAATTTTTGATTACAAGAACAATTCCAAGTGCTGTCGATATTCCAATAAAAATATGTTCAAAAAAACGATAAAAAACATTTTCTTTGATTAAAAAAGAAAAGATTGCAAGCGTACAAATGCCTGCCATAAATGTTGTTAGTGTGTCTAAAGAGTTAAGTGTCATTTTTTTGCTTTCTTTTTAAATTTTTTAAAATTTATATTTCCTAATATTATCAAAAAAACTATTAAAAGCTGTGCTATTCCGACGCCTGTATTTAATACAGAAACTTCATGATCGTCCCTTGTCTTGTACTCTCTATTCAAAAGTTCTTCATACCAACTAGCTCCTGCAATACCACCTAGAAGTCCTGCAATTTGTCCAGAATCTAGATAAATATGAGATTCTGGAATAGTGATTGATGTGCATCCATGTCCAAAAACAGGACTATAATCTTTGCTTTTAAAAAATTGTAAGTACGTATCAAGGACTCCCACAAGACCTGTAAATTCAGCAAGAAAATTGATATCATTAATAGTTCTTAACGTAGAAAATCTTGGAAAATCTGTTAAATCATTTCCCTTAGAGTCTTTAGCAAATAATTTTAATAGATTCTTAGACTTTGGAATTGCTTGTAAAAGAAGTCCCGCGCCAGGACGATATCCTAAATTTATCCAATCTTCTCCATACTTCCATTTTTTATTTGGATATTCTTTTGATAATTTCTTTGCTACTTCATAAGGCAATGATTCTAAAATCGGCTCCGACAAAATATACATTGAAAAAATTATTACAGGAATTCTTTTTCTCATTAAATGTTCTAAAACTACTTTTGCTTGGAATTCATTCTCAGCCCTTGATTGAGGGCCAAAATCAATTGCCACAAAAGCAAATCCTGTATCATCTAACTTTTTAACTTCACTAAAAAATTCATCTGCTGAAGATGACGGCGCAGGTTTCACTGAATAACCCAAAATAAGAGGTAAACTTAAAGATAAGATTAAAAATAGGTAGATAAATTTTCTATAACTTGTATTCATCTATTTTTTACTCCCTGTCTTATTCGTATTTGATGTATGTCCCTCCAATGAAAACCACATTCTAAGTGCCATTACTAAACTTGCGATAAATGCACCAAGCGTAATTGCTCTAAAAGCCCCTGTACTTGGTACGCTAAGAAGCCATATTCTAACAGACGGGAATCCCTGCCATAATTTAACGCCAAATGGAATTTGCCCCAAAATAACAATAAGTGCAGAAAGCATCATTAACAAAGATTCAAGTGACCTTATTTTAAATGCTCTATAAGAAGCGGTTGCCACATAAAATCCCAATAAAGAAAACATCGCAATTACTAATGGATTAAAAAGCCCATTGAAGAAAAATAAATATATTTTTTTTGTTAATGATGTTTGATTTAAAATTTCCAAATATTCTTTATATAATACAGAAAAATTTCTTAATCTTTTTGCTAATAATAAATTATATTTTAAATCATTTTTATTTTCTGAAATTTTTTGACATGTAGATAAAACATTATCTTTCATTTTTAATAAATCTTTTGTTATATCTGAATGAATATTTTTATCAATATTTACGTTATTTATTGATACAGTTACGCTTTCTAATAATTTTTCATTTCTTAAATCTTGTGGTAATACGTCTTGTTTATTTACTCCCCTTGAATCTTCAACTATGGTTTTTGAAAAAGATGATAAATTTTGAAATATCTTTGCTTTTGAAACATTTTTTTCTTCTACTACCCAATCAAGCGATAAGACAATAAGCATAATAAATAGAGAAACTAATAAACTAATACTAAAAAAATAATCTTTTTTCTTTAAAAGAATCTTATTTAAATGAAGTGACAATAAATTTATAAGTCCCAGCCAAACAGCCATGGCTCCCATTGTGATAAATCCGACAGTGATGCTTTCATGATATTTTTCAAAATCAAATCCCAAAAATTCAGGAGGCAAAACAAACTCCAAGAAGAAATAAAGTCCTCCTAAAAAAGTAAAAATTTTTATCAATAATATTTTTATATTCATCTTACAACTTAAAAAAGTAATCAATATTCTTTATTCCAAGTGTCGGAAAAACACTGTTTAATGTAGCGATTAAGCTTCCTAAAATTATTATAAAAAATATAAACAGTTTTGTTCTATCTTGTGTATAAAGGCACGCCATTTCAAGTGGATTTTTTGTTAAATAAGATGAAGTAGCAAAAAGCTCCTCTCCTATTAATGTATAATCACAAGATGCTATAAAAAAAGCTACTTGCTCTGGACTTACCGTTGCGCCAACTTGTATTGCACCAATTTCTTTTCCTGCCTCTGCAAGGATTAGTGATTCTGCAGAAAAGGAACCGAATAAAAAAGTAGCAGCAACTTTTTCTCTCTTTATCATTCCAATATATCCAGAAGCAAAAGCAAATTGTTCATCAGATAAAAAACGAATATCTTTTTTATCAAAATAACTTTGACGCGATGTTTCTTCGTAAGCATCTTTTACGACTTCTTCAACTACAGCCATTACTTCTGGCATATATTGAGGCACCAAAAGACGATTTTTATATGTGGCAGATTTTTTTGCAACGTAATTTAAAACACCAAGACATGCATATAAAATTGGACCAATACTACTTAATCCTGTCGAAAAAGAAATTGGACGTCCAAGTTCTCCTGCCACACCACAAACTTCATCAATGGCATCTATTCCTGCAATTTTTCTAATAAATAAATCCGAATTTTTCTTTGTTTTTCTTAAATAAAAAATTAAAAGAAAGATAAAGGAAAATATTAAAATTATGATCGTTAAATTTGCGTGTTCAAAAGCCATTTTCTATTTATCCTTTTGCCTTTAGCTTTTTATCTAAACAGGATAAAAAGGCATTATAATTTTCTTGGCTATTAAATATAGAACAAAAATTATCCATTGATTCTTTTTTTAAAAACAATCTTAAAAATGGCATAAAGGCCAACAGAATTTGACTTGTTAAATTTTGAAGTGGTCTATGAGCTTCTAAGAAAAATAGCAAAACCTCCCCCATTCCTTTTTTGCAAAAAGTACCAGCTAAATTTTCATAAATTTTTATTTCTTGATTTTCTTTACTTTGTTCCAAAATTCTTTTTTATAAAAAACTCGTCCCTCTAAATTTATATTAAACGTATATTTTTCGAAAGGTTAGAAATTTGAATATAAAGGAATATGAAAATATTTATTTAATTTATGGAATTACACTACTTGTTTCTTTAAAGTTTATTATCCTAATATTATTTTGAGTGGTTTCAAAATCTCCTGAATATATAACCGTAGGATTAGTAACTTCTTCTGAAAAATCTTTAAATTTATTTAAAGAAGTAGCAAAAGAATGGTTATATGTGCTAGCAGACTTTATTTCTATTGGCGTGAGGGTTCTTTTTGAATCGATAATTAAATCAATTTCAAAGCCATTTTTATCTCTAAAAAAATATAGATTTGGGATTTCCCCCTTGTTATAACAAGTTTTTAATGCCTCAACTATAACTAAATTTTCAAACAAATTTCCTAAAAGAGGATCTCGAGAAACTTGAGAAATATCATTTATTCCTAAAAGATATGCGACTAGTCCTATTTCTGTAAAATATATTTTTTGAGATTTAATAAGTCTTTTCCCAAAATTTTTAAAGTAACATGGCAATCGGTAAATAATATAACTAGCTTCAAGAATAGAAAGCCAAGAAGATAGAGTCGGTGTAGACACTCCAACTTCATTACTCATTGAGCTTAAATTTACTAATTGCCCGACTCTTCCTGCTAATAATTTTATAAAGATCTCAAAAGAATGTTGATTAGAAATATTTACTAGTTGTCTTACATCACGCTCAACGTATGTCGCGTAGTAATTAGAATAATATAAACTAGGATCTATATTTTTTTGATGAATAGCAGGCATAAAACCTTTTAAAATATATTCATCTCGATCCAATATTATGTTGTTCATTGATAATTCTTCTATCGATAGTGGAAGCAATTTTAATATACCAGTACGACCTGAAAGCGATTGAGAAATTTTTTCATGCATTTTTGGTTGATGAGATCCTGTTAAAATAAACATTCCGTTTTTTTGTTTCTTATCAGCCAATACTTGTATGACGCTAAGAATTTCTGGAACTCTTTGAACCTCATCTATAATAATCGGAGTCGGATATTTCTTGAATAACCCATATGGATCTTCCATAGCTAGTTGCCTATCTTGTGGTTCTTCCAAATTAACATATGAATAATTTTTAAAATACTCTTTTGCTAACGTTGTCTTACCAGATTGTCTTGGACCTAAAATAGTAACTACAGGAAATACTTCAGATAGATTCTTCAACGCCCCAATTATTCTTCTGCTTATCATTTTTTTTATTGTTCCTCAAAATTCTTAAATTTTCTAATAATAAATAGATACACTAAGATTAGGCATTTGTAAAGTTGAACTTTCATTTTGCCTAAAATTAAACTTTTTATAATAAATTCAATGCATTAAAATATGCAGAAAAATAAAAATTCTTCAACAATAAATGATAAACTTTATTAAAAACTTTACTGAATATTTGAAATAATTTCTTTTAATTTAAGAAGTTCTTCTTTTGTTAATGTTGCGCCCTTTCCCATTCTTTCATGTTCAGGAGCCCAATCACGGATATCATACTTTGGTGTTCCGTCATTCCAACTTACAAGATTAATTTCTTTTGACCAACCTTTTCCATTTTCTGATAATACTCCAATTTTTTCTACAATCTCATATTTAATATCTGCCATTTGTTTTCTCCATTAATATTTGTTATCTATCTGTTTGCTATTTCTACATTCATTTGCAAATAATGTTAAATATTATTCCAATATCATATTTTTGCAAATCAACTAAATATAGTTCGAAAAAAAGATAGCAATTGTTACCTTTTTATATTGCCGTACTTTATTTTTTTTAAATTTATGATAAAAAATGATCCTATGGCAAGAAGCTATGCGATCTATAAACTAAAATTTGGATATTTTCGAATTGAGCAAGAAGATAATACCATTATCTATCTTAAGCGAATCTCTAAAAAACCAACCAAAATGGGAACTCCCACAACATTAACTAATTTAGTTGCTAGGCAGCTTAGAAGATATTTTAATGGAGAACAAAAACAACTTAATTTTCCATATAAACTTTATGGTACTAATTTTCAAAAACAAGTTTGGGAAGAACTTATAAAAATTCCCTATGGAGAAACCTGCTCTTATAAACAAATTGCTATGAAAATTGGGAATCCTAATGCAAGTCGAGCAATCGGAATGGCGAACAATAAAAATCCGATAACTATCATGATACCTTGTCATAGAGTCATCGGATCAAACGGAAATCTAACGGGATATTCTGGAGGATTATCTATGAAAATAGCAATCTTAAAAATCGAAAGTGAAAATAAAATAACTTTATAGATGAAGCTTCAGATTTACTCTTTCACTTTCTTGTTTTATTAAATTCAAAAGGATATAAATTACAAGATGTTTCAAGATTTTTAAGAGCCAGAAATAAGTAATATAAAGATTCTAACGGCGTATAAAATTATTTTTTTATACACCTTTTTTATTATCTAATTTTTCTTTACACTATTTTTATTTGAATAAAATAATTTTAAAAACTTAACAAATGATTGAAATACTTAATATATCAAAAAGCTATGGTGAAAGGACTCTATTTGAAGATGTAAGCTTTATCGTAAATAATGGTGAACGCGTTGGAGTACTTGGATTAAATGGTTCTGGAAAAACTACTCTTTTTAGAATTTTAACAGGACAAGAACATATTGATAATGGAAATATTAAAATTCCTCAAGGTTATAAGATAGGGTATTTAACTCAAATTCTATCATTTAAAGAAAAAAATATTTTAGAAGAAGCGATAAGCGCAATTCCTAAAAAAGATGACGGCGAAGATCAAGATTATTTAGCAAAAGCTATGCTTCAAGGATTAGGATTTCCACAGGAATCCTTTTTAAAATCCCCCAATATGCTTTCTGGAGGTTATCAAGTAAGACTGCAACTTATAAAATTACTTTTAACAAATCCAGATCTTTTATTACTCGATGAACCAAGTAACTATCTTGATATTGTGTCTTTAAGATGGCTTACAAAATTTTTGCGCAATTGGAAAAATGAGCTTTTACTTATTAGTCATGATAGAAATTTTGTAAATGATGTTGTAACTCACGTAATTGGGATTCATAGAAAAAAAATAATAAAAGTAAAAGGTAAAATCGAGGATTATGAAAGAATCATCGAAGAAAAAGAAACTTTATATGAAAAAACAAGATTAAATCAAGAAGCAAAAATTGCCCATATGGAAGATTTCATAAAGAAACTTGGAGCAAAGGCAACTAAAGCAAAAAGTGCTCAATCTAGGGTTAAAGCATTAGAAAAGATTGACAGGTTATCAGAACTTCAACAAATAAAGACATTGGAGTTTAAATTTCCAGAAGAACCACTTCTTGGAAAAAATGCGATGACTATTTCAAATTTATCTTTTGGTTTTGCAAAAAATAATTTACTAATTAAAGATTTAAATTTTATTGTATCAAAGAAAGATAGAATTGGAATTATAGGAAAAAATGGAAAGGGAAAAACTACTTTACTTAGACTTTTAGCAGGAGAACTTTTACCAATAACTGGAAGTGTCACAACTGCCCCTCTTGCAAAACTTGGATATTTTGGTCAAACAAATATTGAAAGATTAGATAAAAAATTAACTGTTGAAGAGGAAATATCATCTGCCAATCCTGACAGTAGTCGTACAAAAGTTAGAAGCATTTGTGGGCTTATGATGTTTTCTGGAGATGACGCGACAAAAAAAGTTGAGGTGTTATCTGGAGGAGAAAAAAGTAGAGTTTTGCTTGGAAAATTACTTTCAAATCCCACAAATGTTTTACTTTTAGATGAGCCAACAAATCACTTAGATATGGCTTCAACAGATGCCTTGATTAGCGCATCACAAAAATTTAATGGTGCTGTATTAGTCGTAACACATAGCGAAATGATTTTACGAAAACTTGTAAATCGTCTTATTGTTTTTGATGATGATAAATGTTTTATTTTTGAAGGTTCGTATGATGATTTTTTAACTCGTATAGGTTGGAAAGATGAAGGGATAGAAACAAAAAAAGAAAAACAAACTTTATCAACTAACAATAAAAAAGAAGCTAGAAAAGCGCGTGCAGAAGAATTAAAAAAGGCAAATCAAATTTTAAAACCACTAAAAAAAGAAGTTGAAGAATTAGAAGAAAAAATTACGACAAAAGAAGTAAAGTTAAAAGAATTGGAAGAAAAGCTAATCACTCTCTACAACGATACATATTCTGAAGAAGTAAAAAATTTAGAAAAAGAAATTACGTTTTTAAAACATGATATAGATAAACTTTTTTCCGAGCTTGAAAAAGCATCTAAAAAATTAGATAACGCCATGAAAGAAATCTAATCTAACTTAAATTAGTCTAATTTAGATTAGATAAAATAAATCACAAAAAACTTTTATTTAATTTCTTAAAGAAATAACTTTAGCTGGACATCCTGCGACAACACTATTTTCTGGAACATTATCTTTTACAAATGAATGTGCACCGACTATTGAATTATTTCCTATTGTAACTCCATCTAAAATCGTGGAACGCGTGCCTATCCAACAATTTTCTCCTATTGTAACGCCTCCCTTTATATCCATGCCTTTAGAAATCCTACTTTCATTTGAAATTAATGATATTTTATGATTCCCTGGGCCTATATAACAATATGCAGAAATAAGAGTACTTTTTTTTATCGTGATTTTTGATTGCGTTGCAATTCTACAAAATGAACTTATATTAACACCATCTTCTAAAGTAATTTTTGCATTTTTTGCAATTAAAAAAGAATTTCTTCCAACCAAAACTGAATTACCAAGTGAAATAAAAGATTCTTCTCCTCTTGCATCAATAAGGACGTCATCTTCTAACAAAACATTATCTTTAAAAATAATTTTAGATGGTGTCCTTATTTTTACATCTTTTCCAATATAAGGGCGTTTCCCTACAGAATTTAGAAATAACTTATAAAGAAACATACGGGCGCCAACACCAAAAACACTCGGTGTAAGGTTTGCCACAAATTCTAAAAATTCGTATGAAAATAAATTAAAATATGATTTTTCTTTTCCAACGATTAAATCTTTATACAAAGAAAGAGGACAAGCTTTTTCATCTGTGTATTTTTCTTGCTCTGGACTTACATCAAAATCTTTATTCATCATAAATTTTTATAAAAATTATTATTTATAAACTAAATATCAAGATTTCTTACATTAAGTGCATTATCTTCAATAAACTTTCTTCTTGGCTCAACTTCATCACCCATAAGAACTGTAAAAATTTCATCAGCCCTTATTGCATCTTCAACTTTTACACGAAGAAGCATTCTCCTTTGAGGATCCATTGTGGTTTCCCAAAGTTGTTCTGGGTTCATTTCTCCAAGACCTTTGTACCTTGAAATCGTAAATCCTTTTTTACCATTTGCATCAATTTCTTCCGCTAATTTCCAACAATCTTCAGCAGAAACTTTTGTCGTATTGTTTTCGGTGTCAATTATTTTATAAGGTCCTTTTCCAAGCTTAAAGACTTCTTTCATTAACGTTTTTAATTTTTGAAAATCTGCTCTTTGTAATAGCTGATGATTTATTAAAGAGGTTTTTCTTAATCCATCAACTCTTGTTGTTCCCTTTATTGCGAACTCAACATCGTCTTGGATCTTATTTTCAACTATCTCAAGATCAAATTGAGACGAAATTCTCTTTGACAAATATTCTTTCATTTCGAAAACGCTCTTTTCAAGTAATTGCTTGTTTTTAAAAATATCAGAATTAGTATTTTCAAGATTTAAAAACGCAAGGATCACTCTTGAATCATACCTTTCAATCGTAAATTCATATAAAATTTTCTCAGCCCTTTCAAGGTTTAAAATCACATTACTTAAAACCGAGCCTTCTGTTTTTACTCCATCACTTGAAATAACATCAATACCTTTTGTCCCATTTGAAATAACAAAATCTGCAAATTCATTATCATCTTTTAAATACTTTTCAAATTTTGCTTTCTTTACTTTATAAAGTGGTGGTTGCGCAATATAAAGATGTCCTCTTGCTACAACTTCATACATTTGTCTATAAAAGAATGTTAAAAGTAACGTTCTAATATGACTTCCATCGACATCGGCATCAGCCATAATAATTATCTTATGATATCTTAATTTACTTATATCAAAGTTGTCAGAACCAATCCCTGTTCCAAAAGCAGTAATCATAACTTTTATTTCATCAGAAGAAAGCATTCTATCTAATCTTGCTTTTTCAACATTCAAAATCTTACCTCTTAACGGCAAAATTGCTTGGTGTTTTCTTTCTCTTGCTTGCTTAGCAGAACCACCTGCAGAAAGTCCCTCGACCAAGAATACTTCTGCTAGCTCTGGATTATCTTCTTGACAATCAGCAAGTTTTCCAGGAAGACTTGCTGAGTCTAATGCACCCTTTCTTCTTACTAATTCTCTAGCTCTTCTTGCAGCTTCTCTTGCACGTGATGCATCAAGTGTTTTTCCTATTACAAGTTTTGCGATATTAGGATTCTCCTCTAAGAATGCTGTTAATTTACTTCCCACAATCGCTTCAACAAAGCCTTTAACCTCGCTATTTCCAAGCTTTGTTTTTGTTTGCCCCTCAAATTGTGGTTCTGGAATCTTTGCATTGATTACTACAGTAAGCCCCTCTCTTGCATCATCTCCTTGTAAAATATCTTTTTCATTTTTTAAAAGATTATTTTTCTGACCATATGCATTTAATGTTTTTGTTAGAGCTGATTTAAAACCAATTAAATGTGTTCCACCTTCTGTTGTGTTTATATTATTAACATAAGTAAAAACATTTTCTTGATATTCTTGATTGTACTGCATTGCAACCTCTACAATCATGTCATCTTTTTGATCTTGAAAATAAATTATTTGATTAAATAATGGATTTTTAGCCTTGTTTACATGCTCGACAAAACTTCTTATTCCACCTTCAAAATGAAAAACTTCTTCTTTGTCAGTTCGCTTATCAATAATCGTAATTGAAAGCCCTGCATTTAAATACGCAAGCTCTCGAATTCTATTTGCTAAAATTGAGTAATTAAAACTTGTCACTTCTTTAAATATTGAATGGTCTGGATAAAAAGTAACTTTTGTCCCTGTTCCTTCAGCATTTCCAATCTCCTTTAATCTATCTACAGGAACGCCTTTTTTGAACTCCATAAAATAGAGTTTGCCATTTTGTTTAACTTCAACTTGAAGTAAATCTGAAAGTGCATTTACAACAGAAACACCAACTCCATGCAAACCGCCTGACACTTTGTAAACATCTTTTTCAAATTTTCCACCTGCATGAAGTTTTGTCATTACGACTTCAACCGCACTTACTCCTTCTGTTGGGTGAATTCCAGTTGGAATTCCCCTACCATTATCTTCCACAGTTACAGAGCCATCTAAATTTATTGTTATAACAATCTTGTCGCAATACCCCGCAAGTGATTCATCAATAGAATTATCTAACACTTCATAAACAAGATGATGATAACCTCTCTCAAAAGTATCCCCAATATACATTCCAGGCCTTTTTCTTACGGCCTCCAGCCCTTCTAGCACTTTTATTTGACTTGAACTATATGGATTTTCAACAAAATTTTCACCATGAGACATATTAGGATAAAGAATATCATTCATATAAACAACAAAGCTCCTTTGATTTTCTAAAGCAGTTTGAAAGCTAAGTGGTTTTCAACAAACTATAAAAAATCATTATAAAAATTAAGGTAATAATTAAGAAAATTATTTTATTTATCTTCTTTGTTAGAAAAAATATATCTTTTAAAAACAATATTTTAAGAAGAAATCTTAACTATCAATACTTTGTTTATTTTATATTATTTTTAAGAATTTAGCAAAGCAAAAAAGGCTATGAAATCAATCAAATATAAATAAAATTGGGGGTTAAAAAGTACAATTTTTAACCCCGCGATATTTATTTATTACATACATCATTTGAACAAGAATTTAAGCTATTATTTAGTGAATTAACTACACCTTTAGTAGCATTAGAGTCTTCGTCTCCACCGCATTCATTATGCGATAATCTTTGAGCTCTCGATGCATGAGTATATATTTTTCTAACAAGTGATTTTATGTTTGCACTCACTTGACTATTAACATTAAGAGAACATTCATCTTGGCATAAATATACTTCAGTTTGCAAAGCATTTACTTGAGCAATATATTGAGCATGTAATTTCTTAACAGTTTTTATTTTCTTATTCACACTAGCTGTTAATCCTTTATCACAAGATTTTGCTTTATTGTAATATTTTACTACCCTTCTATTAACAAGTCTCTTTTCTGTTTTTAATAATGAGTGTTTATCAATGTCTAGCTTAACTAGTTCTTTACCGGGACCATCACAAATTCCACATTCATCAAAAACACCACTTGCACAACCACCTAATGCACCTGCATCATCTGTTGGCGTAAAAGTATAAGTGTATGTTGCAGTTGGCGCTACTGTTTCCGTTACAATTGGAGCAACGGTTTCAGTTGGTGTTGCGGTAGCAGTTGGCATCTCCGTAGCTGTAGGTGTTTCAGTTACAGTAGCAGTATTTGTAGCTGTAGCTGTAGCCGTCTCAGTAGCTGTTGCTGTGAACGTATTTGTTATTGTTGGTGTTTCCGTAACAGTCGCTGTAGCTGTAGGCGTTTGAGTCTCAGTAGCGGTATTTGTAGCTGTCGCTGTACTTGTAAAAGTAGCCGTTGGACAAACTAAATCTACGCCGTCGCAATCTTCATCGATGTTATTTCCGCAAATTTCAACTGTTTTATTTCCTGTAAGCTCTACTGCATTACACTTAACACCACCAGTTGCGCTATCACAAACATATTTTCCGCTTCCTTTACAAACGCCTTTTCCGACATTACAAGAAACTCCTAAATTAGGAAAATCTTCATCAACCTTACCATCGCAATCGTCATCAATGCCATTACATACTTCAGTAGTAGCTTTACTCATATCAGGCGTAGCATCGCACTTTGAAGCATTTTCT
Source organism: uncultured Bdellovibrionales bacterium (assembly GCA_964534945.1). Taxonomy (GTDB): domain Bacteria; phylum Bdellovibrionota_C; class UBA2361; order UBA2361; family CAKMMH01; genus CAZHFA01. Next base: position 18,357 of record CAZHSB010000027.1, read on the forward strand.
CCATTACAAATATATTTTCCAGATTTTATACATGCCGCATAACCAGCCCAACATGTTTTTCCAATATTAAAATTTTCATCTGTATATCCATCGCAGTCATCATCAATACCATTACACTTTTCTGTACTTTGTTTGCTTGTATCAGGCGTAGCATTGCAAATAAATCCACCTGCCTCAGTACAAACAAAAGTTCCTTCTGCTTCACAAAGGCCTGCTCCCATTGTACAAGTAGCCTTACACTTATTATCTGTTTCATTAAACTTACACTCAGAAATTTCACAAACTCCAAGTAAACGACTAGAGCACATATTTTTTATATCATTACTAGCAGAACTAGAAACTGCCTCACAAACGTTACTACTTGATATATCACAAATTGGAGGTTTTGCATTACAAGATTCCGCTGTAAAATACCCATCGCACTCCCCTGCTAATATTGCGTTTATGTTATCTTGAGTAAAGCTTTCCGTGACATTACAACCACAATATCCTGTTGAACTAGCCTTTAAAGGATCATCAGGACAAATATCGCAAAAATCCCCTATTCCATCACCATCCCTATCATCTCCCCAAATATATCCACCATAAAAAACATAAGCTTTTCCTGTTCCATAATGATCACGCTTTATATCCTTATACCAATGTGCTCCCATAATGATATCGCCGTAACCATCACCGTTTATATCTCCTGCAGAAAAAA
>CAZHSB010000027.1:19156-21321 GCA_964534945.1 uncultured Bdellovibrionales bacterium
GCTCCCATAATGATATCGCCGTAACCATCACCGTTTATATCTCCTGCAGAAAAAACAGATGTTCCTAAGTAATTAAGCGATTGCTCTCCCTCTACAATTGATGGTTTATCAACATCCAAAGTATATTTTCCAGAACTTGTTAAGTATGTTAAGTACAAATAGGCTCTTCCTGCATGCTCTCCAATATTAGAGTTATAATGATGTGCCCCAACAATTAAATCAGGCCTTCCATCACCATTTACATCTCCTGCAGAGTGAACGCTTTGACCGAATCTACTTTTTGCCTTAGGCCCATCAATAATTATGCTTGGAACTGTCTTTAATACATTTGAATTAATATCTTCAAAATATACATATACTCTTCCAGTTTCGTTATTATACTTATACGCCCCAACTGCCAAATCTAAAGTACCATCACCATTTACATCTCCCGCAGGGGCAACGCTTTGACCAAAAGAATTTTTTACTCCTACTCCACCTTCTGTTGGAGGGTCTAACATCTCAGGGCATTCTGTATCAAGAGTTACTTTTCCAGTAGCAGGGTCTAACTTTGAAACAAAAACAAAGACTCTTCCTATATGATCATCATATTCGCTAGCTCCGACAACGACATCTGCAAAGCCATCGTGGTTTACATCACCAATACTAGAAACGCTATATCCAAAATCTCCAAAATCATGACAATAAGAAAGCTCGCCATCTACACATGTCTCATCAGTTTCTGCAGAAACTTCATTTCCGTCTTTATCTTCACAAAAATAACTACCATTTTCACAATACGCACGATTTCTTAATTTTGTAGGCTTTTCTAAAGTAAGCTTTCCAAGGCCATCACAAAAATTACCATTATTATCATAATCGCCTGCATGCAAAATAATTGGGTTGTTTATATCAAAAGGATTTCCATTTGAATCTAATTTTGTATTCCCCGATGCATCTTTTCCTAAGGTTAAAAAAACATAAGCTCTTCCCCTATATGGATTATTTTTTATACCTCTAACGACAGCTCTATTGTTATCTTTAAGTAAACCAATACTTCCATAAGCACCAATAATAATATCATCAAGGCCATCTCCATTTATATCACCTGCACTTGCAACACTTTCTCCAAACCTTTTATAATTTCCACCTTCCCCTGTAAAAATTATTGGTGTCATAGATAAAGAACATAAATTCGTCCCAGAATTTTTTTGTGTTAAATAAAGATATGCTCTTCCAATTTGTTCTGAGGTGTTTTTATTTGTAAAATATTCAGGTGCTCCCACTATAATATCAGAACAGCCATCACCATTTACATCTCCTGCAGACGAAACACTAATTCCATATAAAGACCCTTGTTTGTTTGTAGAGCCATCTAAAAGCTCACCATCTAATTTTATAATGTATGGCGAATCATATCCTCCCCATACAGAAGCTTCAGTTTCTGTTGGATCTTTTACTAATCCATTTGCACCATTTGTTAAAAACACATAAGCTCTTCCGACATCCTTATTATTGGCATTTTCAAATTCTCTAGATCCCACTATTACATCATCATAACCATCACCATTTACATCACCTGCAGAGGACACTGTATCTCCCAAATGTTCATATGCCTTCTCCCCTACAACACTCCAATCATGCTTTGCTGAAATTCCTCTATATGATTTATTTTCTTTATTACCAGGACAATAATCAAGACATAATGGAATATCATCTCCGTCTTCATCTATTAAATTAGCACTTGAATCCTCAACTCCGCAACCGCATACCCCTGGCGAAACTTTTCTAGGATCATTTGGGCATTCATCTTCACAGTTAGGTAAACCATCATTATCACTATCTGTTTCAGGTTTTCCGCAACCGCAAATGCCAGGCTCTGTTTTATTTGCGTCATTAGGACATAAATCCACAGTGGCCGCAAATATATTTGATACATTAACAAACAAAGCAATAATTAAGACAGTAAGAGCTTTCACTTCCAAAATCTCCAATAATAATTAAAAATAAACAACTTAAAACAAGAAAAAATATAAAGAGAAACTACCATGGTCAAAAAAAGACCACATATTTGTGTATAATACTATTTTTTTAATTTTCACTATAAAGGAAAACAAACAATATAGGCAGTGTTACACCATATAAGATTTTTGTCAAATATCTAAAAAAGGCAATAAAGACACAAA
>CAZHSB010000028.1:0-21135 GCA_964534945.1 uncultured Bdellovibrionales bacterium
ATCGAGTAATAATTACCAAAAATAATGTTACAAAAAGGACTAAGTGGACAGGAAGGAACTTGCTATTCTTTTAATATTTTAATGATTAAACTACTTTCTTAAAAAAGTAATAAAAATTTTCCAATCTTTATTTTATATTGTCACAGTCCTTTAGACTGCAACAATAATTCGAAAAAAGGGAAGTGCCTACCCTAAAATTAAATTATAACAAAAAGTATTTCCCAAAAGTTGGCAGATTATTTAAGATTATGCTATCCTAATCAACTGTTTTATATAAAATTTAGATAATTGAAAACAATAGGATTTTTTTATGAACGACAATATAAAAAGGATAGTGCTTGCTTCGATTGTTAGCTTTGCTGTGGTCATGGTCTATACAAGATTTATTTTGCCAACTCCACAACAAATGCAAGTACAAAATGTTCAAGTACAAGGACAAGATCAAAATTTACAAGTAGAAAATAAAAACAATGGTCAAAATGCAAAGATAGCAGATGCTTCAAATGATAATCTAATTCCAAGTGACGTTACCGTAAAATCTCCAACGGTCAAAAATGAATCAATTCCACAACAAGAAGCGCTAGAAGCAGTTTCAAAAACATTTATCACACCACTTTTTGAAATGCGTATTTCAGAACTTGGCGGAAGAATTATTTCTTATAAATTAAGAAAATATAGTAATAGTTTAAATTCCCAAGATTTAGTAGAACTTATAGATATTACAGAAAATTCCTATTATCCATTAGCTGCTATTTACAACGGAAAACGAGATGATTTTGTAAAATATGATATTACTATAGAATCTGATGGAGTAGAAAAAATTACAGACAAAACTTTTTCAATTAAGAAAGATGCTAAAATTATTTTGACAGGAAAAGATCAAGATAATGAAACCGTAAAAAAGGAAATTTCAATTTTTCCAGATTCATACCTTTTTGATGTGGCCTTACCACTTCCACAAACAAATGACAATGCTTGGATAGAGTGGGAACATAGGGCAATAACAGATCTAGATACATATAATGAATACTCTGTATTGCACTTAACAGATGAAAGTAAAGTAAAAAAAATAAAATTCAAAGAATTGCAAGATCCAATAAAAGATTTGGGGAAAAATCTTTGGATTAGCGCAGGATTTAAATATTTTAGTACTGCATTAATTCCTCTTTCATCAACCGATAATACACGATTTGGGGCTGCAAATAACAATTTTGTAATGCAAGGAAGATTATCTTCTAAAGATAAGAATATTAAAATTTATGTTGGACCAAAAGATCAAGATATTTTGAAAGACGCAGGATATAATCTTGAAAAAAGTATTGATCTAGGGTTCTTTTCAATTATTGCATATCCATTACTTTCTTTAATAAAAATCTTTTATAATTTTTTAGGCAATTATGGTTTAGCAATCGTATTATTAACTTTAATAATAAAAATGATTTTTTTGCCTTTAACTTCTGCAAGTATGAAATCAATGAAAAAAATGCAAGATTTGCAACCTAAAATGAAAGAATTAAGAGAAAGAATAAAAAATCCAAACGAATTAAACACAGCTATTATGGATCTTTATAAGAAAAATAATGTAAATCCAATGGGAGGGTGTATTCCGATGTTAATTCAAATCCCAGTATTTTTTGGATTATATGTTGCTTTGTTAAATTCTATAAGTTTAAGACATTCTGGCTTTGCTCTTTGGATTACAGATTTATCATCTCCTGAAAAACTTCAAATGTTTGGTGTTGGAGTCCCTGTAATGATTTTACTTATGGGAATAAGTATGTTTGTGCAACAACTTACCACTCCTAGCGCAATGGATCCTGCGCAAAAAAAGGCGATGCTAATTACACCAATAATTTTTACAGGAATATTTTTAATTCACCCATTTCCATCAGGACTTGTCTTGTATTGGTTAACAAATAATTTAATATCAATTGTTCAACAAAAAGTTTTAAAATCAGAGGGTGATAAGATATCTCCTTTTAAAAGTACGCTTATTGGAAGTGGAGTTATATTTGGACTTGCTTATATATTAACGCTTTTTTAAATTATGTCAGAATCAAAAACTATAGTAGCTCCCGCAAGCGCTTTGGCGCCATCAGGAGTTGCTATAATCAGAATAAGTGGCCATGAAACATCAGCAATTTTAAACAAGGTTTTTTGTTCAAAGAAATCTCCTATTGATAATGAACGAGTTTGTATTTTCGGAAAATTTATAGATTCTAAAACAGAAAAAGTCTTAGATGAGGGGCTCGCAGTTTTTTTTAAAGGTCCTAAAAGTTATACAGGAGAAGATGTAGCAGAGCTTAATTTACATGGAAATCCATTAATAGTACAAAATATTTTGAAAGCTTTATATGATGCAGGTGCAGAGCCTGCACAGGCAGGAGAATTTACAAAGCGTGCATTTTTAAATGGTAAATTAGACCTTATTCAAGCTGAAGCTGTAAATGATGTGATATTATCTAGTGCTGAAGAATCTTTAAAACTTTCTCAAGAGAATTTAGAAGGAAAATTCTCAAAAGCAATTGAAAAATTAGGTGAACCTTTATGGAATATTTTATCAGAGCTTGAAGCTCATATTGATTTTCCAGACGAAGATATTACTCCTAGTTCTTTAGATGCAATGAAAGAGAAATTATTAGATACAAAAAATATATTACAAGCTTATATTGATTCTTTTAATTATGGTCAAAGTGTAAAAGAGGGATTTAGAGTATTAATTTTTGGTGAACCGAATTCTGGAAAAAGTAGTTTACTAAACAGATTACTTGATAAAAAAAGAGCAATTGTTACAGACGTATCTGGAACGACAAGAGATTTAATAGAAGAAAAAGCAAATATAAATGGGCTTGAATTTATTTTTTGTGATTCCGCAGGCATTAGAGAAACTACAGATGCTGTAGAAAAAATTGGAATAGATTTAGCGAAAGAGAAAATTGCTTGGGCAAATTTAGTTTTACTTTTAACCGATTCTTCGAATAAGGAAGATAGCAAGCGTTTATATGAATTTTTAAAAAAACAAGATAAAGAGTTCTGGATTATTCAAAATAAAATTGATTTAAATAATGAAAATATTTCTTTTGCGAAAGGGAATACTATATTTAAAATTTCAGCTTTACAAAATATTGGAATTTTAGATTTAATTTCTGCTTTAGAAAATCATGTTAAATCAAAAAACACTTTTGAAGGAACATCAATAATAGTCACAAACCAAAGACATCTTCATTGTTTAGAAAAAGCACTTTTTAGTATTTTGGCTTCAATTGATGCAATCGTTAAGGATTTGCCGTTAGAAATCATAAGTTCAGAGTTAAGATTATCATTAAATGCCTTAGAAGAAATCATAGGGAAAACTTATACGGAAGATATTTTAGGACGTATTTTTTCTAAATTTTGCATTGGAAAATAATAGGTTATCCCCTCAAGCATTGTCTTTATCGAGAAATTTTATAAGACAAAATAAAATTTTTGAATCAAATTAAATAAATAACAGACTTTATTTTTACTGATAACAATTATTTTTGCGAGGTAGTTATGGCAGAAAAGCTTTTAGATAATGAAGAAAAGTTAAAAAATTCTGAGTTTAAGATTCAAAATAAAGATGTAGAAGTTGGTAATACATATCCAATTTATGGAATGATAACGAAGTTTCTTGGCCAATCAGATGATGAGTTAGAGGTAGAAATTAATTTTTCAATTAAAGCAAAAATGATTGTTCCAGATGAGGATAATATTGAAATCCTAAAGAAGCGTTCATTTGAGCCAGGAGTTTTTATTTCAGAAGTAACGTCAAAAGAAAATGGAATACATGTAAAATGTAATACTGTTGTTTTTGGCAAACAAAAAAGTACAGAAATAAATTAATAAATAAAAATATAGATTTTTAAATTGTCCCTTACTCGCAAATACAAAAAGCCTTTCATCTGAAAGGCTTTTTCCTTGCCAATAACTTATTCTAAAATAAACATCTCTGGATAAAAACCTCCTTGCCAGACTTTTCTTCTTTCTAAAATAGATAAGTTGCAAGATTTAATGGCAAGTTCTAGTGATGATATGTCTTGAGAAATAACACCTATTTTACCGCCGTATTTCACAACTCGTCTTAATTCATTTAACGTTTTTGTATATAATTTTAAATTATCTTTTCTATCGCCTATATTTTCTCCCCAAGGTAAATCAGAAAGTGCAAAATCAAACTCATTATCATTAAATTTTAGATTACAAGCATCCATCTCGATAACTTCAATGCCATTACATTTTGCATTTTTGATATTCTCATTACATAACTTTAAAACTTCTTTGTCGTTATCAATCCCCACAATCCTTTTTAATTTTCTTCTAAAAAAAGCTTCAATTAAAATTGTTCCTGAACCACACATAATGTTGAGCATTGAATCGTCCTTTTTAGGATTTGTTAGATCATATAAAATATTTGCTAAGATTGGATTTAATGCACCATTAAAATTATTTTGTTTCCATGTTCTAAAGGATAAAGGACGAGAAGATAACCTTATTAAAACTTCCCAAACACTCATCTTAGGGTTTGACGATTTTCTAAATCTAATGAGAACGTCGCCATTTTTTTCGTCATAAGAAAGTCCAGTAAAATGAGATATTTTTTTTATTATTTCTTTGTAAGTTTCGCTTGAACTTCCTGCTGCGCTTATTCTAAAAGTTTTGGCAGGAAAATCTAAAGAATTTTTTACAGCTTTTTGAATATAAAGAGAAATTTCGGAAATGTTTTTTATTGCAAGCAAACTTCCAGGACCTTTTGCAGGAAAACATAAAAGATAATACAAGTTAACGATTCTTTTTAAGCTTTTTAATTTTTGATAATTTTCCTCTGCTTTAAATATTATTGATTCATCATCTTTGTTTTCAAATATTTCAAGTGATTCGCCAAGTTTTAAAAGTTCAGCTTTAGCTAGATCTTTTGTCCCCTTTAAACAATCTGCCTCAAATAGTAAAATATTCTTCATTTTTTTTTATCCTTTTACGATATATAATTATCTAATATATTATAATTGTTAACTCTTATAAAGGATTTTTATATGACTCAAATTCCAGAATATCAATATGGCATACCAACAGTAGCAGGCTTTGAAAACGAAGTTCAAGATGTAATAGATCAAAATAAAAATACAAAATTTTATTTAGGAAAATCTCCTTTTGATTTTTCAAAAATAAACGCAGTTGCTACGATTGCTCTTCATTGTCATCAACCGCTTATTCCCGCAGGGGGAAGTGATTTACAGACAGCTGAGCTTATTAGTAATTTAAAGCATATGATGGATAATCAAGGAATAGGAGATAATCATAATGCGCCTGTTTTTAAATGGTGTTATCAAAGAATGGGGGAATTTATTCCTGAACTTGTAGCGCAAGGGAAAGAACCTCGTTGTATGCTTGAATATTCTGGCACTCTTTTTTATGGGCTTCGTCAAATGGGTGTAAATGACGTCATTGATTGTTTAAAACATGTAACTTGTGATTCTCAATATAACCGCTATATAGAGTGGCTTGGGTGTCCTTGGGGGCATGCCGTCGCACCATCTACTCCAACACAAGATTACAAATTACATTTAAAAGCATGGCAACAATATTTTGCTTCAATATTTGGACTTGATGCCTTGGCAAGAGTAAGAGGATTCTCTCCATCAGAAATGGCACTTCCAAATCAGCCAGATATTGCATATGAATACATAAAATCACTAAAAGAATGTGGTTATCAATGGGTGCTTATACAAGAACATACAGTTGAAACTTTAGATGGTGGTGGAATTACTTTAAAACATATTCCACATAGATTAGTTTGTAAAAATTCAAATGGAGAAGAAGTAAGCATAATTGCTTTAATAAAAACACAAGGAAGTGATACTAAACTTGTCGCTCAAATGCAACCTTTTTATGAAGCACAAAGTTTAAGTCGAATTGATTTTGCAGGAAAAAATATTCCACAATGTGTAAATCAAATTGCTGATGGTGAAAATGGTGGTGTCATGATGAATGAGTTCCCAGGAAAATTTAAAGAAGTCGCTGGGAATATCACAAAAGATTCAAATGTAGTGTTGATGAATGGCACGGAATATCTTGAATTTTTCTTTGGCACGGGAATAAAAGAAGAAGATTTGCCTGTAATTCAACCGATACATCAGAAAATGCTTTGGGATAATTATCAAATAGGTTCTGGAAAAGAAAAGCTTGATGAGGTTATTAAGGAGCTTCCTAAAAAAGATTATCATTTTAACATGGAAGGTGGAAGCTGGACAAATAATATCTCATGGGTTCAAGGTTATGAAAATGTTTTAAAACCTATGGAAAAATTAAGTGTTCTTTTTAATGAAAAAATTATAAAGAATAATATTCCGACTCAAGATCAAAAATTTGTTTCTGCCCTTTTTTTATTGATGTGTTCGCAAACAAGTTGTTATCGTTATTGGGGACAAGGTATTTGGACAGACTATGCAAGAGAAATTTGTAGACGTGGGGAAGAATATTTAAATCGTATTTAATGATTCTATAATTAGTTAAAATTATTCAAAGGTAACATGAAAAATTTTTGTATATCTATTTTTCTATTTATGTTATTTCCAATTATTTCTTTTGCGGAAGATTTTGATATTGAAAATTATAACGTTTCAATTGATATGAAAAAAGATTCAATGATTGAAGTTTCCGAAGAAATTACTGCAAAATTTTATAAACCCCGTCATGGAATTTTTAGGTTTATCCCCATAGTTTATAAAAATGATAATATAAAAGGGACAACGTCTCTTGATATTTTTGATGTAGAAGTTTTTAAAAAAAGTAACGATCAACAAGTAGAGTGGAAAAAAGAAAATTTTAGTTTAACTAATAGAAACCAAAATCTTTTTATAAAAATAGGTAAAGAGAATTTATATGTAAATGATCTTCAAAGATATCTTATAAAATACAAGGTGTACAATACACTTGATAGAATGCAGGATAAAGATATTTTTTCTTGGAATATTACGGGAAATGATTGGCCTGTGAAAATAAAATCAGTAAATTTTAATTTAAAACTCCCATTAAATATTTATCCTATAAAAGATTCAATAATCTTTTATATTGGAAAATTTGAAGATAAAAAATTTTCAAAGATATTTGATTATAATGAAGATCAAATATCTTTTTATCTCGGAAGCGAATTAAGTCTAAATGAAGGGATAACTGTATTTTTAGACTTTGATAAAAATTTATTTTTACCAATTCCATTTGCACAAAAAATAAAAGTATTTTTATACTCTTATTGGAGGAGCGCTTATATTTTTGTAACTTTATTAATTTGTTTTTTTATATGGCTTTGTTATGGGAAAGATGATTACACGGCAATTCCTGTAGAGTTTTATCCTCTAAACGGCTTTGATTCAGCGATGTTTGGTTTTTTATTAAATGATTCTTTGGAAAATTCAGAGCTACTCTCCCTTATATTTTATTGGGCAACAAATGGCTATATAAAAATACACGATGAAGAAATCGTCGGTAGGGGGGAAAAGGATACTTCATTAATAAAAATAAAAGATTTGCCAGAAAATGCACCAATATATCAAAAAACGCTATTTAATAGGATTTTTATAGCAGATGAGGTTAGCTTAAAAGATTTACAATATAAATTAATTGACCTTGTGAAAACATCAAATGAAGAAATAAGAAAGATTTTAGTTTCAAAAGGAGTCTATACAGAAAGTTCAATCAAGATGAAGAAAATGATGTTAAATTTTTTAGTTGTTGCAGGACTTTTTTTGTTCATTTTAAATTTAATATACAGTAATAATATTGTAGCTTCTGTAGCAACATTACATGGAATGTTTTTTTTGTTACCAATACTTATAGTATTTATGTGTCGCATAATGTTGAAAAAAACTTTTGAAGGAAATCAGTTATATGCCAAAGCACAAGGATTTAAAAATTTTATAAATTCAGTTGAAAAACCTCAAATTGAAGTTTTGATGAAAGAAGAGCCAGATTATTTTAATAAAGCGCTTCCTTATGCAGTTGCCCTAGGAATTTCAAATGACTTTGTAAAAAAATTTGAAGGTATATTAAAAGAACCGCCATCTTGGTATGAATCAAACACAAAATATTTTTCATTTAATAAATTTGATAATGTAATACAAAGCGGAATTTCGTCTGCTAATAATATGTTTAACGTTAAATCTTCAAGAGTTCGTGGCGATTTTTGTGGTGGTGCCTTCTCTGGAGGAGGGCATGGAGGGGGAGGCGGTGGCTCTTGGTAAATTTAGGTGGCGCAAAAGAAGTGTCATTAAATGGCATTATGCATTGTTTAAATCAAATTGAATAATCTGAAAACCAAACTTATCGATATCTTCTTGTGGCCAAAAATCACAATCTTTAGTTTTTAAAACATATGAAACGTTACAGCTTAAACTTTTGCCTGTATACTCTTTTGTAATGTCATCAATTTCATCTAAAATTAAAACATCTCCTATTTCTATTTCAAAATCTGCCAATCGCAATTCTAGTTTTTTCTCCCCAGATTGAATTTTTTTAAAGTACGTAGATAAAATTTTTTTCTTAATAGTTTTCATAAAAGCTTTAACCGATTAATTTTTTTAGAATATATTTGCCACATTTAAGCTTGCTTTATGCTTAAATAATGTTATCATGCTTGCCTCTCAAATTTCAAGAATAAGATGTTTGAGGATGTAAAATATAAAAAAATCTTCTAAGGAGGAAACATGTCTCAAGTAAATTTTCCAAATCCAAATAATGATAAAATTCGTACAAGAGTTAACTTTGATGATGATATAAAGGTTGAAGAAAAGCAACAAGGAATATTGGATACCATGTTTTATCCCCAAAAATATGCTGCAAATGCGAAGGTAATAAAAAGGCATGATGATGCATTATTAGCATGGGCGAGAGAAGGGTTCCTAGATGGTGTAAAATATGTAGCAGAACTTGGTGTATCAAAAATTGCATTAAATAGATCACTTTTAGTATCGGCTTCAAACGGATCTATAAACGTTGCAAAGAGTTTAATAGAAGATTTTGGGGCGCAAGTTAATATAAATTCATCATTACCATTAAAATTAGCTGTTAAACATGGGCATAAAGAAATGGTAGATTTTTTGATAACAAAAGGAGCATTTGTAAATTCTGATTATGGAGAAGCTTTAAATTATGCAACCAAAAGCAATGATCTTCCGATTGTTAAAAGTCTAGTAAGAGCAGGTGCAAATGTTAGCGTAGAACGGGGGAAAATTTTTGTGAATGCAATAAAAAATAATAATTCTGAAATGGTTGAATTTTTAATGTCAGGAAAGCCAACAGAAGATACATTAATTGTTGCTTTTTATGAAGCTGTAAAAAGTCGAAAGCCCGAAATCGCAAAAGTTGTTGCTAGTAACATGGAAGTGGTATCTCCTGAGCTTGTATTATTGTTTGAAAATATTTTTGATCAGAAATTAAAATATTAAGTTAATAATAAAAAATAAGTTATAAAAAAGTATGACTTTTTAAGATTGAAATATTATTTATTATAAATAGTGCTTCAAATCTTAAAAAGTCAAAAACCTTTTTTAGTCGATTTTAAAATTAAATATCGACAGAGAAAGACATTTCTTCTCCAGTATCTTCGTAAATTGTTAATACAAAGATATCTCTTTCGCTATCGCAAAAGAGAGAACATTTTAAAGCGTCATTTTTATCTAAAGAGTCTTTAATTTCTTTAGGAATAAAAATCCTTAAAGGTTCTCCTTTAATTAAAAACGCAGAGAAAAAAGTTTTCCCATTTAAAAAATGGATTTCTCCTTTTAACTTTTCAGCCAAGATGATATCTGTTTCAGAATGGAAGGCAAAAAGATATCTTTTTGAAAGTTTTATTTCAGTATCTTTCAAAAAAAAAGTTCTTTTTTCTTTTTTTCCTGATACCACTGTGACTTTTTGGCCCTTGATTGACGAAGACAGCTTTTTTACAGTTCCAAAGAACAATCCTTTCATTTTCCCTTTTTGTCTTCTTTTATCAATGATTCTCGCAATGATCGCAAATGGAATTAAAAAAATCAATATTTCTAAAACCATTATTACTGCAAAATCATTGTAGAAGTTTGATTTCAGTGGTCCTTTGCTTAAAAGTAACCCAAAAGAAATCAAAGGGAATAATAAAAATGATCCTAGGACAAAAAATAGCTGAGCCTCTGCTTCTTTAAAAATTACTCTGCCGATGTAGAGTAATAGTAATGCCACCCAAAGTAGTATCGTTAAAGATGATGCCACTAACAAATTTTGTGGAGACATGATACATTTCCTTTCTTGGTGATATTTGTTATTTAAAATAATCCTTTCTTCTACCCCTTTTTACTTTTTTATAACTCAAAGCTCATTTTAACTCAGGGGCGGAAATATATATTAATAGTTGTTGTTTGTCAAAAATTTTCTAGTAGTTAATATTTAAAACTTCTTATAATTCGCATTGTTATTATATAACTAAAAATTCAGTAGAAACTTTTATTTGAATTAAAATACTATTATTGTAAACTTAACGCTTGGTTTTCTTTGGTTAAACAATTTTTTAAAGAAAGGAAAATAAAAAAATGGGAACATTTTTTTATCTTGGGCTCTTTGTTTTGGCGATGAGCTTTGTCTTGTATATCATCAGGATTTACCCTGTTGAATACGTATATCAGCAAGTTAAGACTTGCGAAAAAGCGATAAAGGATCTTGAGGTAGAGAGAGTCCCTGATCCCGTTAAAAAAGTACTAATAAAAAAAGCCCAATCATCAAAAGATGATTGGGAAAAAATGCTTAAAAAATCGACAGAACAGATTAGCGGGGAAAGGAAAGGGATTTACTGTATAGCCATAATAGGCTTTATATTAATCCTTAAAGACCTCATTCCTATGATAGTGGTACAGTATGGTTTTTAAAGAGGGTTTTTTCGGACTTTTCCCCTACACATCTTTATGTGATTAGGGGATTTTTTTTATTTAATTATAGTTTATTAAAAATTTTTCAAAAATCCTAAAAGTAATATTTAAAAATTATTATATTGAGATTGAGATTTTCTCTAATATGTATCATTATTAATTTCTCACGGATATTATCAAAAAAGCATTTAAAGGTCATATTTATGGATCCATACATAACAACAATTTCTGAAAATTCTTTGTTTGAACGCCCATCTTGGGATGAATATTTTATGAAAATTGCAATTTCAATCGCAAGTCGTGCAAGTTGCTATAAAGTTCACGCAGGATCTGTTCTTGTAAAAGATTGTAGAATTATTGGAACAGGATATAACGGAGCGCCATCTGGAATAAAAAGTTGCTTATCTTTGGGATATTGTGAAAAAGAAAAAATTACTGGCGAAGATTATATGATAAAAAACACCCCGCACACTTGTAGAGGAATGCATTCTGAAACTAATGCCATCGCTTATAGTATTAGAGAAACTCAAGGTGCTACATTATATGTTACAGTATTTCCTTGCAATGATTGCACAAAATATATTATCGCAAATAAAATAAAAAAAGTTGTTTTTAAAAGAGCATATAATCAAAATGAATATGAAGTAGCTCTTAATAAATTTAAAGAAGCTAACGTGGAAGTATGCCAACTTGATTTAAGTTATAAAAGAGCAATTGCAATAGACTTCTTAAGTGTTACACAAAATGCAAATTTTGATTTGTGGAACGAAGAAGAAAAAGTAAAAGTAAAAAACTTTTTAACGAAATAAAAATTATTTAGCTATTAGAATGTATGCGTAAATAATATAGCTTGTAAGTAAAAGTGTCCCCTCAAGACGATTTACTCTCCCTTTTCTCCCTCGAAAACCATATCCAATAATAAATAAGGAAACGGTAAGAGCAAACATGTATAGTATATCTCTATAGATAATTTCATTTGAAATATTAAAAGGGCGAACAATTCCAGCAATGCCTACGACAACAAGTGTATTAAAAAGGTTTGATCCGATTACATTTCCAAAAGCAATATCATGCTCTCCTTTTTTTGTTGCGATGATAGATGATGCAAGCTCTGGAAGCGATGTGCCTATAGCAACGATAGTAAGCCCGATAATCATGTCACTTAAGCCAATGGCTTTTGCAATTTCTACGGCTCCCCAAACTAGAATTTTTGAGCTTATGATTAAAAAGATAAGCCCTATAAATAAAATAAAAAAAGATTTTTTAAGAGAAGTTTTTTTATCTTGATTTTTTACTTCCATTTCTTTTGAAAATGAATCGTCATGTTTTCCAACACTTTCTTTTATTGACCAAAAAGTAAGAAATAAAAATAATATTAAAAGGACAACTGAATCTAAAAATGAAATTTTATTATCAAGCGCTTGAAATAAACAAAAGGATGTTACAATTGTAAGGATAGGTAATTCTTTTTTTAAAATAGTTGAATTTAAATATATGGGACTAATAATTGCAGTCGTTCCTAATATTAAAGAAATATTTGCTATATTAGATCCATAAGCGTTTCCTAATGCGATTTCAGAGTTTCCTTGTAGTGAAGAAATAATAGACACTACCATTTCGGGGGCTGATGTTCCAAAGCCAACAATTAAAATTCCGATAAGTAGTGGTGACATTCCAAAATATTTTGCAGTTAATGAAGCCCCCGTTACAAAACGATCTGCACTCCATAAAAGTAAAGCAAGTCCAAAAATTGTTGATAAGATAGCAATAGTCATTAATAAAAACTATACAAAATATTTATTTAAATGTCATCGAAAAGTAAAAGAAAATATTTTTGAAAAAAATGAAGTCACTTTGTGTTTTTATAAAAAACCTTTTTAAAAGTAACTTCAAAAAAATGCCATTAAGCAATATGAGAATCGCTATCATTTGGCACTTCATCAGCCACTTCATCATTAGAGATTGCCGATTGTGCCATATAGTCCCCGTCATTTGTGAAGTTAGGACCAGCGATAAGCTCTCGCATTGCTTTTGGAAATTTTCCAAATCCTCCGAGGAACGGAATGTTCGTTAAAAGACGTTCTCCGTTTTTCCCCTGAATTCTTAAAGACGCAAATCCAAAAGGAAAAACTTCGAAGATATCTTTAAGATCAATTGTAATTCCTCTCATAAAGATTGGCTCTGTAACCATCGCAGTGAACAATTTATGGTTATGAATTTCGCTGGCTTTTGCCGAGAACTCATAACGATTGTATGCCCATGATTCAAGGGTTGTTCCAACAAGGAATAATCCCCAAGCAATTGCCATAAACAAAAATGTTCCTGCCGAAACACTCATATGAAATGCGCCAAAACATTTTGCAATGATCCAGCCTATTTCATAGCCACCGATGTTGGAAGATGTAATTCCAAGCCACGATGCATGAGCTTCAAGCCAAGGAAATGTTTGACTTGTAAGCCAAAAAGTTCCTTTAAAAAGCCCATAATCTGCAAGTGGAACTAAGATTACGATTGCCAAAAATGTTTTCCAAATTTTTCTAAATGGAAATTCATATTTAACAATAATAACCGAAAAAATTGGGAGCAATATTACGAATATTGCCAAAATGTTAACAATACTTGGAACGATCCATGCAAGAAGTGCACAGATTAAACCACCCCAGACACAATAGTGAAAATGAACTACGTCTTCATAGCTGCAAAACTTAATTTGCATGATTTTTCCACTTTTGTCACGTGTCACTTGTCCTCTAATAAAAGAGAAAAAGTTTTCATCGAGACTTTTCCAACCGTAACGGTTAAGAAGCCAAATGCCTTTTGGTAGATACCAAAAGGGAATCAAGATCGGAAAGAGGACAATTCGAAGCGTCCAAAGAATCACAACCCACACAGTGCTTTTTTTTCGTTCCATTTTAGGAATCCCTTTCTTTTTGAGTCTGCCAAAATTTTTACAAACAAAGTAAATTCTTGTCAGACAAAAAACCGTATTTTCAACACAAAGTAACTCAATAAAATAAATTAAAATTTTAAGTTTTATATTATTTATTTTATTGAGCTACTTTTAGGCGCTTTAATTTTAAAAAAATAGCCACCTATTCTTCTTCTACTCAAATAATAATCAGAAAAAATTAAACAATATCTAAAAGTTAGTCAAATATTTTTATAGAAAATGGGTGGTAGGGAGGAGATATAGATGATAAATTACTAATGAAATAAATATGAATAAACGTAAATGAATAAAATAGTATGATGATATCCTAATAAATTCTTGCTTAAATAACCTTATACTTGATAAATGTTGATTGCTATTCTAATATAAAGAAAGAAAATGAGCATAAGATAGCGATTTTTATCATCTTATATCTAGAAATGCTTTTAAAATAAAATTTATATTAGGATTCTCATATCATGGCTGAACAAGAAAATAATTTAGTAAAAAAAGAACAAGAAATATTAAAATATTGGGAAGACAATAAATGCTATGAAGCAATAAGAGCAAAAAATAAGGGAAAAGAAATTTTTAGATTCTTAGATGGTCCAATTACAGCCAATTGCGCGATGGGAATTCATCATGCGTTTGGAAGAACGTTAAAGGATATTTTTATAAAATATAAATGGATGAACGGTTTTGATGTTCGTTATAGAAACGGATTTGATACTCAGGGGCTTTGGATAGAAGTTGAAGTCGAGAAAGATTTAGGGTTTAAATCAAAAAAAGATATTGAACATTTTGGACTTCATAATTTTACAGATAAATGTAACGAAAGAGTTAAAAAATTTACATCAATAATTACCGAACAGTCAAAGCGTTTAGGCCAATGGGCAGATTGGAATGATTCCTATTATACAGGAAAAGATTACAATATCGAAGCAATCTGGTATTTTTTAAAAGTTTGCAATGAAAAAGGAATGATCACAAAGGCGCATCGTCCAATGATGTGGTGCCCTCGTTGCGGAACTTCATTGTCAGAACACGAGATGACAGGTTCTTATAAAGATGTAACTCACACATCAATTTTCTTAAAGCTTCCAATAAAAGGTGAAAATAAAAAGATAATTGTTTGGACGACAACTCCATGGACGCTTTCTAGTAACGTGGCACTTGCTGTAAATCCAAATATCGATTATTGCGAAGTAAAAGTAAAGAGTGATGATGAGCCTATAATCTTAGGAAGAGAAGCTTTAAAAATATTAGGTGATGATAAGGTAGAAATCATTCGTTTTTTTAAGGGTGAAGAATTAGTAGGAAAAGAATATGAATCGTGCTTTATGGATTTTGAGGCACAAAAAGGATTTGTTCATAAAATAGTTCCTTGGGAAGATGTTGACGCAAAGGAAGGAAGTGGAGTTGTTCATATAGCGCCTGGGTGTGGTGCAGAGGACTTTGAGCTAGGAAATAAACTTGGTTTAGAAAAAATAATGCCTGTTGATGATAATGGAATTTTTCTTGATGGATTTGGATTTTTAACTGGTCAAGATGTAATGAAAGTTAGAGATACAATTTTTGATAATTTAAAACAGCAAAATAAAGTTTATAAACTTCAAGAAATAGTTCACTCATATCCAATTTGTTGGAGATGTAAAGAAGAAATTATTTTCAGATTGATAGACGCATGGTATATAAAAGCAGACGGGATAAGGGAAGATCTTATAAAACAGGCAAGAACTGTTAAATGGGAGCCTGAATATATTGGAAAGAGAATGGAAGATTGGCTTACTAATATGGGCGATTGGAATATTTCAAGAAAAAGATTTTATGGGCTTCCTTTGCCTTTTTATGTTTGTCCAAAATGCAAAAAATTAACAATTGTTGGATCTAAAAAAGAATTAAGAGAGTTGGCAGTCGATAAAGAAAAGGTCGATGAATTGCAAGAGCTTCATAGGCCATTTATAGATGATATTAAAATTAAATGTCCACATTGCCAAGAAGAAGTTAGTAGGATTTTAGATACAGGAGATGTTTGGCTTGATGCAGGAATAACATCGTTTTCAACGCAAGAATATTTTACAAATAAAGAAAATTGGAAAAAGTATTTTCCTGCGGAATTTATAACAGAAATGAGAGAGCAAGTAAGACTATGGTTTTATTCATTGCTTTTTATGAGTGTAACTTTAGAGGGAGTTGCGCCATACGAAAGGGTACTCGGTTTTAGTGCATTAGTAAAAGAAGATGGGAGTAAGTTCTCGAAGTCAAGCAAAGATAATATTGTATTTAATGATGCTGCCGATAAAGTTGGAGCCGATACTATAAGGTATCTTTATGCAGGTGCAAACTATACGAATGATATTCGTTTTGGTTGGGGACTTTTAGATGAAGTTCGTAGGAAATTATTATCTATCGTTAATATTTGTTCCTTTTTTGAAACGTATGCAACGCTTGATAAACCAGATTTGAAAAATTTCAAAATAAATAAAAATGATTTTGCCACAAGTGATTTATGGTTAATGGCACGAAATAATCAATTTATTGCGAATGCAAAAAAATATATGGACAATTATCAAGTGAATTTGATGATAAAGGAGCTTGAAGTTTTTGTTGATGATATTTCGAATTGGTATATTAGGATAAATAGAAGAAGATTTTGGAAATCGTTAAATAGCCAAGATAAATTAGTTGGTTATTATTGTTTATTTGAAGTCATAAAAACGATTGTGAAAATACTGGCACCTGTAACGCCATTTATGTGCGAAGATGTCTTTTTAAATATTATAAAAAAATATAATGATTGTGATGAGAAATCGATAATGCTTACTGATTATCCAATTCCAAATAAGGAATTTGATAATGATAAAATAATAGCTAATACAAAAGTTGTAAGAGACATTATTACATTAGCTCTTAGGGTAAGAAATGAGGCTAATTTAAAGGTTAGACAACCGCTTAGTACGTTATTTTTAGTAGTTCCTGAGGATAAAGTTGATTTTATCAACAATGAGAAAAATACAACATTAGAGGAATTAAATATTCAACAGGTTGAATTTGTAAAAGATAAGTTATCACTAGAAGATGAATATTTAGTTCTTAATTTTAAAGTTGCGGGAAGTGTTTTAAAACAAGATGTGCAACGTGTAAAAGATTTGGTCGGTGGGCTAAGTGAAGTTCAAATGAAAAAATTAGTTGATGATTTTAATAAAGATATTCCTTTATTTATTGATGGATATGAAAAGGAATTATCTAAAGATATTTTTAATAAATTAACGAAGCCAAAAAATAATATTGCAATAGGCGAGGAAAATGGACAGTTTGTCGCAATAGATACACATTTAACTCATGATTTAATTTTAGAAGGAATTGTAAGAGAGATAATAAGAAACTCACAAGTGTTAAGAAAAGATACAGGATTTGTTGTCGAACAGAAAATTAATATAGCGATTAATTCAGATTCGCTAATAGTAAAAGAAGCTGTGGAAAAATTTAAAGATAAAATTATGGGTGAAACATTGGCGTTATCTTTGACAGAAATTTTAGAAAAGAAAGAGGGGGAAGCTCAAGTTGATCTTGGCGAGAATGGCGTTGCGACTGTTCAGGTGTGCAGAGTTAATTTATAAAACATTTTATAAAAAGGACATGCACTTTTTATGTATAATTTATTTTACGAGATAGTTTTTCTTGTAAAATTTAGATTATTTCTTAATAATTGATAGATTTATTTAAAAACTTATATTAAAATCTTCTCGTTTTTTATTGATGGTGATGATATTTGCCATTTCATTTAAAAATTTTTTATATTAAAGGAGTGTTTTATTATGGCACCTAAAGTTAATAAAGATTTATGTACGGCTTGTGAATCGTGTGTAGATGCTTGCCCTTGTGGAGCAATTTCTATAGTTGATGGCGTTGCAACAATAGATAAAGATCAATGCGCAGAATGTCTAGTTTGTGTAGACACTTGTCCTTGTCAGGCTATTACTGATTCAGAATAAATAAAAAAGGACACGCACTTTTTTTGTTTGAGTAAAAAAGTGAGTGTCCTTTTTATTTACATTAAACAAAAAATGTCTTGATTTTACGGGGTGTTATGCTTAATCGAAAAGTAATTGCTGTAGATGGGCTTTCTGCTACGGGGAAAAGTTCTCTTTCAAAGGCGTTGGCAAAAAAAATCGGTTTTGTTCATTTAAGCACTGGGGCAATCTATAGAGCGGTTGCTTATTTAACAATAAAAGAGAATATTGATCACGATGACCAAGATTCAATTGTCGATAATTTAAAAAAACATAATTTAAAATTAATCTTAAAAGATTCTTCTGCAAGAATGTTAGTCGATGGACAAGATGTTACGGATTTTTTATATACTCCTAGAATTTCAGAATTAACATCAATCACAAGTTCTTATCCGAAAGTAAGAGAAAGCTTAACTGATGCGCAAAGAAATGCTTTCGAGGGAGAAAACATAGTTGTGGAGGGAAGAGATATTGGTTCCATAATTTTTCCAGATGCAGACATAAAATTTTTTATAAAAGTTGATACAGAAATAAAGATAAAAAGAAGAATTAATCAATTAAGCGATGGAAAGACACTTACAAAAGATGAGTTTCAAAAGCTTACTAATGAAATGAAGATTGAAATTTTAGAAAGAGATGAACGGGATGCAAATAGAGTAACGGCACCGACCATTGCTGTGAATGATGCAATAATTATTGATAATTCTAAAGACGGAATTGAAAATACAATTAAAAAAATGGTTGATGTCTTAAAGTATAAAAAAATATTATAGGAAACATCAAATGGATTTAACATTTAAATTCGATGATAAGTGCTTTAATTATAGAGTCGGCGCAATTATTATTCATAATGGAAATGTTTTGTTTGCAAAAAACGAGCACTCTCCTTATTACTATTCAGTTGGAGGACGAGTCCATTTTGGAGAAACATTAGAAGAAGCTGTGGTAAGAGAAGTTAAAGAAGAAACAGGTGTTGCATTAAGAATAGATAGATTAGGATTTTTATTAGAAAGCTTTTTTACTGAAGAATTATCAAAAAAAGTATATCATGAAATAGGCTGTTTTTATTATATGAATTATGATGGTACAAAAGATTTAACAAGCTATAAACATAGTTGTGAGATCGCAAAAGAAGAGAATTTAGAATGGGTCCAAATAGCAGAACTTCCAAATTTGTATGCTTATCCATTGTTTCTTAAAACAGAATTGCAACAAATTTCTTCAAAAGTAAAACATATTATAGAAAGGCAGGATGGGGAAGTTAGTATAATTTCCAAGGAAATTTCTTAGTACTATAAGTATATTTATGGTTTTTTCGCATAGTTATATGTGAAAAATTTGTTAATTTTGATGTAATTTCTTCAAAAATTGGTAAAAAATAGAAAAAACTTTATATATGTATTTGGTTTTTCTTTAAAAATGCTATATATTTCTTCATCGTATATTTAAAAAATATACATGTCTAAAAAATAAAAAATAAAAGAGAGATTTTTAAAATATGAAGAATGAGAGTATGGATATTTCTAGCTCATTTGCTGGAGAATTCGAAACGTTAGTAAAACAACAAATGGACTCAATTAAATTGGGTAATATTGTTACGGGGACTATTGTTAATATTGGAAAAGAAATGGTAACTGTGGATATTGGATTCAAGTCGGAAGGCGTCGTCCCTACACAGCAGTTTCAAGATATTAATGGAAAAATAGATGTTAAGGTTGGAGATGAAACGGAGGTTTTTATCCTTCAACTTGAAAATGAGCATGGTCAAGTTATTCTTTCAAGAGAAAAGGCTATGCAAAAAAGAGTTTGGGAACATGTGGAAAAAACTTTTGCTGAGGGAGGTTTGGTAACTGGAAAGGTTACACAAAAAGTAAAGGGAGGCCTTCAAGTTGATATTGGAATTCCCGCATTTTTACCTGGATCTCAAGTTGATATTAGGCCACACAGAAATTTAGATAAATTTTTAGGTGAAGTTTATGATTTCAAAGTTTTGAAAATCACAAAAGACAAGGGGAACATCGTAGTATCAAGACGTGCAGTTTTACTTTCTGAGAGAAGTCAATTAAGAGAAGAAACTTTGAAAGTAATTTCTGAAGGTGTTGTTATGGAAGGTACAGTTAAAAACATCACTGATTACGGTGTATTTATTGACCTTGGTGGAATTGATGGACTTTTACATATTACAGATATTTCTTGGGGGCGTGTAAATCATCCTGCTGAAAAATTAACAGTTGGTGATAAAGTTCCAGTAGTTGTCTTAAAATATGATCAAGAAAACGAAAGAGTAAGTCTTGGAATGAAGCAATTAAAAGAAGATCCATGGCTTCATGCTGATGAGAGATATTCTATTGGCTCAAGAGTTGTTGGAAAAGTTTTCTCAATAGTTGATTATGGTGCATTCATTGAATTGGAAGACGGTGTTGAGGGTTTGGTTCATATTTCTGATATGAGTTGGACTAAAAAAGCAAAACATCCATCAAAAATTCTTTCTGAAAATCAAATGGTGGAAGTACAAGTTTTAGGAATTGATCATCAAGAAAGAAGAATCGCTCTTGGAATGAAACAACTTACGACGAATCCTTGGAATGAGCTTTCAACGCTTCACCCAGTTGGTTCTACTGTTACAGGAAAAGTTCGCTCAATTACTGAATTTGGTATTTTTATTGGAATTGAAGACGGTATTGATGGTCTTATTCATGTATCAGATTTTTCTTGGACAAAGAGAATCAAAGATCCAAAAGAAATTCAAGAACTTTATAAGAAAGGGACAGAAGTTTCTGCTAAAGTTTTGGAAATTGATGTCGAAAACGAAAGACTTAGTCTAGGGATTAAACAACTTGAAGAAGATCCATGGGAAAAAATTTCAATGCGTTATCCTGTTGGCTCAAAAGTTAAGGGGAAAGTTGCGTCGATAGCAGATTTTGGAATCTTTGTAGAGCTTGAAGAAGGTGTTGATGGGCTTATTCATTCTTCGCAATTAGGTCTTTCAAAAGAAGACAATGTTCAAGATCATTTTAAGGTCGGTGATGAGGTTGAAAGTGAGGTTATTAATATTGATAGAGACGAACATCGTATTAGCTTAAGTATTAGCATTATTAAAAATAGGGAAGAGCATAATATGTCAAACTTCTCAGATGATGGTGCTGGTATGGCTGTAACTTTTGGTGATTTACTTCGTCAAGCAAAAGACGATAAATAAATTAGTTTACAGTTAACTGATAGAAAATAGAGAGTGTTCCCTGCCTAGTTGTATATGTGTAGAGAGCACGTTTTTAATTTTTTT
>CAZHSB010000029.1:0-20300 GCA_964534945.1 uncultured Bdellovibrionales bacterium
AAAGATGCTCTTTTAGAAAACGTTGGTGTTGATGCTAATGGAAAAATTGATTTTAATGATGCATCAAAGACGGAAAACACTAGAGTTTCTTATCCTATTTATCACATAAAAAATATTGTTAAACCTGTATCAAAAGCAGGACACGCAAACAAGGTTATCTTTTTAACTGCAGATGCTTTTGGAGTTTTTCCTCCCGTATCAAAGTTAACAATGGAGCAAACAAAATATCATTTCCTTTCTGGTTTTACTTCAAAGCTAGCAGGAACTGAAAGAGGGATTACGACCCCTACTCCTACATTCTCAGCTTGTTTTGGTGCAGCATTTTTATTATTGCACCCAACAAAGTATGCAAGTGAACTAGTAAAGAAAATGGAAAGATCTGGTGCAAAAGCATATCTTGTAAATACAGGTTGGAATGGAACTGGAAAGAGAATTTCGATAAAGGACACTCGTGGAATTATTGATGCAATTTTAAGTGGTGATATCGAAAAAGCTCCTACAAAGAAACTTCCAATTTTCAATTTGGAAATTCCTACAGAGTTAGCAGGAGTAAACACGAACATTTTAGATCCTCGTGACACTTATGCTTCGCCTGATGAGTGGGATGAAAAAGCAATTAAACTTGCTAATATGTTTATTGAAAACTTTAAGCAGTTTACAGATAATGCAGAGGGTAAGGCCCTAGAATCTATCGGCGTTACTTTATAATTATTGATCACAATTTATAAGCGATAAATAAACAAAAACGATTAAGAGATTTAAGAGTTTCTTAGTCGTTTTTTTATTTGATTTATGTTGTGTTGTCTTGGCGTGTTTTAGCATGAAAAGATAATATATTTAATGATAATTTAATTCCCTTTCATTTTTTTTCTACTTTTATTTAAAATATCTACTTTTTGTATAGCATTTTCAATAGGTTACCCCAAATCTTCCAAATAGTGCACTTTGAATGGCAAAAAGTCGCTAAATAGTGCAGTTAATTTATATAACTAGCTTAAAAATAAGAATTTACTAAAAAACCCATTCTTAAAAAAAGATGATAACTCATATAGATAAAAAAAAAACAAAAAATAATTTTTTTGTAAAATGTAATTAACAAAACTATTGATATTTAAACTTTTGTAAAATATACTTTTAACATAAAAATAAAGGAGTACTTATGTCGAAAGAAACTTTAATAAATCGTCCTAGTTATATAACAAAATTAGAAGATTGGTTTGGTCAAACAGATCTAGTTAAAATTGTAACAGGAATTCGTCGTTGCGGTAAATCAAAGTTATTTAAGCTGTTTCAAGATAAAATTATATCAGATAAAAAAATAACACATCAACAAATCATCGACATAAATTTAGAAGATTTAGTACAAACAAACAAAATTGGATTAGAGCTTAATTCAAATAAAATTTTAGCACCGTATAAAACTTTATTGGATTATATTTTATCTCAATTGATACCAAACAAAACAAATTATGTTTTCATTGATGAAATACAGTTATTAGAAAATTGGCAACAGGTCGCCAACACTTTAAGACTACGTAAAAACATCGACCTTTATTTAACAGGTTCAAACGCGTCTATGTTTTCAAGTGATCTAGCTAATTCTTTTGGTGGTAGATATATTGAAATAAAAATGCAACCATTTTCTTTTAAAGAATATCAAGACGCGTACATGAAAAGGCGTCCCCTTTCCAAAAATTATAGCTTACAGGAACTTTATACAACTTACATTAAAGAAAGTGGCTTCCCTCAAACAACAGATTTTATAGGAAAGAAACAATTAATTAATGATTATTTAATGAATACTGTTTATTTAAATACAATACAAAAAGACATCATAAAACGTTTTAATATTACAGACACAGATAAGCTAGATGCTGTCATCCATTTTATTTTTGATAATATAGGCAATGAATCATCTTTACGCAGTATTGAACGAGGACTAAAATCTTCTGGAAGATCTATATCTGTTCCGACTATAGATACGTACATAAGAGGATTGCTGGATAGTTTTTTAATTTATAAATGTGATAGATATGATATTAAAGGCAAGCAATATCTAGATAGTAATTCAAAATATTATGTTGCAGATATTGGTTTAAGGACAGCTTTACTTGGAGAGCGAGATGTAGATCAAGGGCATGTTTTAGAAAACATTGTCTATTTAGAATTATTAAGACGTGGTTATTCGGTATCTGTTGGTAAAATTAAGAACAATCAAAAAAATTTGGAAGTTGATTTTGTCGCCCAAAAAGCTGGCGGAGAAGTTGAATATTACCAAGTAGCTTTATATGCATTAGAACCTGAAACATTACAACGAGAATTAGCTCCATTTAAAAAAATAAATGATAACTATCCAAAATATATTTTGTCCATGGATTTTGGACAAGGCGAAAGTAACGGAATAAAACGCTTAAATGTTTTAGATTGGTTACTTGATAGTATATAGTGGCCCCCAATTTCTGGGGCAGGTATATTTGCTAGTTTTCTTTCAAAATAATGATAAGAAAACTCGTAAAACGTTATACTACATTCAATTATCTATACTAAAAACTTTTCCTCTTTACTTTTACTACTATCTATTATTATAGATTAAAGTTCTAGTGTTCATAAAAAAAACAAACATATATAACGCTAAAAACTGTCCAACTATTGGGGTCCACCTTAGTCTTAGCATGAAAAGATAATATACTTTATGATAATTTAATTCCTATTCATTTTTTCTACTTTTACCTAAAATATCTACTTTTTATATAACATTTTCAATTAATTACCCCGAATCTTCCAAATAGTGCACTTTGAATGGCAAAAAGTCGCTAAATAGTGCAGTTTAAAGAGAAAAAACATTGCAAATAGTGCAGTTAATTTATATAATTTATTGAAAAAATAGGACTATTTCAAAAAGGCTTTTTTATGAACAATAACTTTCTAAGGGCATTAGAAGATCAAAAAAATGAAATAAAAAATATAAAACTTCAAAAATTGTGTCCTAGAGTAGAAGAATCCTCTTTTGAATTTGATAGCCCTCTTGCACAAATTGTTATAGGAGTTAGAAGAAGTGGCAAATCAACTTTATGTCACAAGGTATTACAAGATAAAAATATTAAATATGCTTATATAAATTTTGATGACGAAAGGTTTTTACCATTAAAAGGAGAAGAACTAAATGAACTTCTAGAAGCCACATATTTTGTTTATGGAAATTTTTCTTATTTATTTATTGATGAAATTCAAAACATTCCAGAATGGTTTTTATTTGTAAATAGATTATTAAGGCAAGGTATTCACTTATTTATTACAGGTTCAAATGCAAATTTATTAAGTAGTGAACTAAGCACACATCTAACGGGAAGATATAATCAAATAGAATTATTTCCTTTTTCATTTAAAGAATATTGTATTTTTTCAGAAATTGAAATAAATGATTTTTCTACAAAAGGAAACTCACTTATAAAGAAATCTTTTAGCGATTATTTAACTTTTGGAGGATTTCCAGAATTATCAAAAATAAAAAACAAGCATAATTATATAAATTCACTTTTTGAATCTATTTTATACAGAGACATCTCTCAACGTTTTAATATACGCTATAAGGATACATTTAAAAAAATTGCAATAAATCTTACAGATAATTTTGCTCGAGAATTTGCCTGTTCGAGAATAGCAAAACAATTTGACATTTCCTCTACACATACTATTGAAAACTATATCGCATATTTAAAGCAAGCTTATCTTATTTTAGAGCTTCATAAATTTTCAACAAAAAGCAAAGAACGTGTTAGAAATAGAAAAGGATATCTTGTTGATGTAGCTTTTATTTCAGAACGCGAAAATGTTTTTGAAAGTAAAAACTTGGGCTGGAGATTAGAAAATATTGTTTTTATAGAATTATTAAGAAGGAATAAAAACTTATTTTTTGATACTTATTATTATAAAAATAATTATGAAATTGATTTTATAGTTTGTGATAAATCTAAAGTTATTAGTCTTATCCAAGTTTCCCTAGATATTAGTGACAAAAGAACTTATAACAGAGAAATAAATTCTCTTATAAAAGGTGCTAACGAGTTACATTGCACTGATCTTCTTCTAGTAGGATTATCAACCGAAAATAACGACATTATCATTGAAGATAAAACTATTAAAATAAGAAATATCACCGACTGGTTACTTGATAGGAAAACTGCCTAAAAAATTTTAACGTCTATACGACTTTAACCTATCTTCAAAAGTGAAAAACCATAGGCATAAAAAATAACAACTTGTTTTTTCCATCCATCAATAATAAATTTGTTGGCCTTAGCAAAATTTTCAATTTCAAACCGTTGATTTTCAACTGTTTGCTTATCACTACTTACTCGAATATAACCATATCTCATAACATTTTCTCCTTAAAATTTTGAACAAAGAAAACGAGGACAAAAAAAGGATAAAAAAATTTCATTCTGTAAATGCTCTCTAACTAGCCAACTTGCTAACACTCCAAAATTAATCAATAATCAATCATCGGAAACTTAAGGGGAGATTAATCAGCGTGAATGTAAACAAAAACTTAGAAGATAGAAAATTTTATTATGACTATTTAAGAATCTTTGCAATAATGGCAATGATAACTTTGCATGTTTCTGCAAGCAACTGGGCACGTACTGATATAAATGGATTCGATTGGCAAGTTTTTAATTTTTACGACAGCATAGTCAGATGGTGCGTTCCAATTTTTGTTATGATAAGTGGCGCACTATTTATAAAGAAAGAAGTCACAATAACAAAAATTTATAAAAAATATATTCCTAGAATGCTTTTCGCATTTGTCGTATGGAGTTTTATATATTTTTTATTTGCTGGCAAAAATATGTCAGAACAATTAATTGGATTATTCCAAGATGACAATTTAATAAAACTTGCTTCGATAATCAAAGGCCATTATCATTTGTGGTTCATACCAATGATTGCTGGCATATACATGTGCATTCCAATAATAAAAAAAATAACCGAAGATGAAAAAATCGGGAAATATTTCATGCTTTTGTCATTTTTATTCGCTTTTGTATTGCCACAACTAATCAATTTAATGAAAGACTTTGGTGATAAGAATATCATTACATTAGCTAATGCGTTAGATAAGGATTTATTAAATATGCATATAGAAATTGTAACTGGATATGTATGCTACTTTATCCTTGGGTATTTTATTTCCAATATCCAATTCTCAAAAATACAACAAATTGCCATATATTTATTAGGATTATTAGGATTTGCTTTTACAATTATTATTAGTAGAATGATAACCATTAAATCGCAGGCCCCAATAGAACAATATTATGGTAATTTCAATGTAAATGTTCTACTTGAAACGATTGCCGTATTTGAATTATTTAAAAATATACCATTTAAAAATAAATGGTATTATTGTTTTGTCGTAAAAATGTCAAAATGGAGCTTCGGCGCATACTTGGCGCATGCATTAATAATCGAACAATTAAAGAAAAATGGCATAAATACCTTATCCTTACCCATTCCCTCATACCTTTCCGTTCCAGCAATTTGCTTAATAGTTTTTTGCTGTTCATTTATCATATCTGCAATATTAAACTATATACCTTTTATAAAAAAATATATAGTATGATGACCATTATATATATTTTATTTTAAATAATTGATGCAGTACCTATACAGTATTTGCTTTTTTTATAATTTATTTTTTATTAAGGACATAAATATATGATTTCTTCTCCTTCAAAAAAAACAAAAGGAATGTTTAAAATAAAAAGTCAAACTCTAATTTCATTATTAACTATCTATTTTGCTTCAATCTTAAATATAAGCTTTTGGAACTTTGCAATAAAAAATGTACAAATTCAAAGTTTTTTGGATTTGTTATTTGGTTTCTCCCTAATATTTTTTATCATCATCCCATTATTTTTATTTTTTAATCTATTTTGTGTAAAGTATATTTGTAAACCCTTTCTAACCCTTATCATATTATTGTCTAGCATTTCCAATTATGCCATGGTCCATTACGGAATTTTTATCAATAAAGATATGATACAAAATATTATTGAAACAAATTCTAGAGAGGCTTTAGATCTTATAACATTTTCTTCAGTTTTTTGGATTTTTATCACAGGAATTATTCCAATAATTCTTTTGTGGATTATAAAAATAGAATACAAACCTTTTAAAAAAGAACTTAAATCTAGATTAAGTTACTTAAGCATTTTTATTTTACTAGCCTTAATAATTGCAATCACATTATTTAAAGAATATGCATCATTTGGGAGAAATCATCGGGAAGTAAAGGGAATAATTAATGTTGTAAACTATATTAATGGGACACAAGGTTATATAAAAAGAATCGTTAGGTCAAAAAGAAAATTTCAAATCTTAGACGAGCATGCAAAATGGGAGGGATATGAGGACAACTTAAAAACTGTTTTTATTATGATGGTAGGAGAAACAGCACGCGCAGCAAATTTTTCCTTAGATGGATACAAAGTAAAAACTAATCCACTTTTGGAAAAACAAGATATTGTATATTTTAAAGAAGTAAATTCTTGCGGAACCGCCACATCCGTTTCTGTTTCTTGCATATTTTCAAATTTACCAAGAACTGATTTTAATTCTGTAGATGCCAAATATACAGAAAACTTATTAGACCTTTTAGAAAGATCTGGCTATGAGGTTATTTGGAGAGAAAATGATGATGGTTGTAAAGGAGTATGTGCAAGAGTAGATCGCGTAGATAATATGGTAGAAATAAATAATAAAAAATATTGTACCGGAAAATATTGTCATGATGAAGCGCTATTAGATGGATTAGAAGATATCTTAAAAAACATAAAAAAGAATACCATCATTGTTTTACATACAATGGGAAGTCATGGGCCAACTTATTTTAATCGTTATCCTGATAATTTTAAAAAATTCACTCCGACATGCGATACGGCAAACATTCAGAATTGTTCTTTAAATGAAATAATAAATACCTATGATAATACAATTTTGTATACCGATTTTATAATATCATCAACAATTGATATCATGAAAAAATTCCCTCAATATGAAGGAGGTGTCATGTACGTCTCCGATCATGGAGAATCTTTAGGAGAACGAAATATTTATTTACACGGAATGCCATACAATATAGCACCTGCGGAACAAACTGAAATACCTATGATTTTTTGGATGAATGAAAATATGAAAAAATATGATAACATAGATTATGATTGCCTAAAAAGAATTGCACAAACAAAAATTTATTCTCATGATAATTTATTTCATTCACTACTTACTCTTTTAGAGGTCAAATCATCTAGTTATGATGAAAAATATGATTTTTTAAAAGAATGTATTAAAAAATAATTTATGGATAAATTAATATTAATCTTTAGGATTAAAATCAAGTAACAATTCATAGACATCATCATAAAGAATGTTTGCTTGCGCAAAAAGAGCTGTGGAGGCATCTTGCGTGATTTTTTTCCTCAATAAATTTGTTGTCGATTCCGCTATATCTACATCCATAATTGCACTTTCTGCAGATAAGTATCCGTCTCTTGACGACTCCATTACGCTTACTGCAACTTCAAGCCTACTTTCAATAGCACCGATTGAACCACTAGCGACAGATAATCCATCTAAAACCTCAGATAATTTATCATTTGAATATATTGCTCTTGATTGAGTTTCGACGCTTAAATTCGCAGTTCCTGATAAATAAGAAGATGCAGTGCTATCATTTGAATTTGCAGTCACAGCATCAGCTAGCCCATCATTATTTAAATCCCCAACCGCTACAGACATTGGACCATCTCCTGAGCTATAACTCTTCCTTGCTTCAAATGTTCCATCTCCATTTCCAAAAAATATCGATATCTCATCATCTTTTCCTGCAGTAGAAACTATATCTAATGATCCGTCACCATTTACGTCTCCTAGTCCTACTGATGTTACTGTATTTCCGCCCTCATATGTCCCAATTTTTGTAAATGAGCCATCACCTGCACCTTGATAAACAGTAACATTATTACCTGTAGCAACAACCATATCTAAAATTGAATCACCATCTAAATCTCCCGTTGTCACATCATACACTGCATCATCTTCTCTATATGTTACAGCAGTCGATAATGTTGAAGTCCCATTTGACATTAAGACAGATACACTTTTCGCACTTCTATTAACCGTAATAACATCATCATTGCCATCATCATTAAGATCTGCGACTTCCATATCAAATGCAGTACTTTCGATAACTGTTCCTGTAAGATTTTCTGTAAATTTCCCTTCACCATCACCAAGATTTACATAAACACGATACCCAGACGTTCCAACCTTTCTGCCTGTTGATATTACATCAACATTTCCGTCACCATTTATATCACCCGTTCCTATTGCAGAAAGAACCGATAAATTAGGATCAAATGTTGTCGCATTATTAAAAGTTCCATCACCATTTCCAGTAAGTGTATATACTTGATCATCTTGAGCCGTTTGAACAACAAGATCAAGCTTATCATCATTATCAATATCTGCTATTGATATACTGTTTGGCCTAGAAGCAGCGCCTAATTCATAAAGTACCGCGTCTTGAAAAGTTCCATCTCCATTTCCAAGTGAAACAGAAACAGTATTAGAATAACCCTCCTCGGTAAAGCATTGCTCAGCAGTTCCATAGTCAGTGGTAACCATATCTAAAAATCCATCACCATTAAGATCTGCCAAAGCAATTTGCATGGGATAACCATCATCTTGAGCAACCGTATAAGAATTTTTATTTCCAAGGTCAAAACCGTAATCTTCCCCACCATTTTTTTCTAAATCTGTAAAAGCATTTTTTAGTATAACGCTTATAGTCTCATCTCCTGCTTGTAATGATAAGTTATCAAGTCCTCCACTTAATAAGTCAATTTCATTAAAATCTGTAGTTTTAAAAATTCTTTCATATTCTTCACCAAGTGCTCTAAATTCTGTATTAAGCACTTCACGCTGTTTGTCAGTACATGTTCCATTTGAAGCTATTCCAGCCAATTCTTGTCTTTTTTGCGTAATATCAATTAAAGCACTTATGGCTTTATTTGCCATTGATACCGCAGAAATTCCATCATTAACATTTTTTATACCTTGGTTTATCGTTTTTGATTTTGCATTTAAACTCAACGCTATTGATAAACCTTCAGAATCATCGGAAGCTTTATTAATCCTTTTACCAGAAGATAACTGTCCATAAATATCAGAAAGTTCTGAAGTCGTTCGATTCATATCACGAATCGTCGAAGAAACAAGGGTAGCCGATCCATATAAATTAGTTTTGCTTTTTCTCCCTAATTTTGACATTGAAGCAAGTGTGTTAATCCTTAACGATACTGTCATATAACTTTATCCAAAATTACATTAGATTTTTTTATAAAATCAAGGAACCTAAACCTCTTAAAGATTTTGTCGGATAATTTTCTTTAAGCTTTATGAATTGAAGCTATTTTAAGGTTATTAAATGAATACAGGCCATTAACTACTATTAAATTTTAATCTATTAAAAAATTACTTAACAAAACTAAACATCTAGCAAAATTGAGACAGGGCCATCGTTTTCAACATAAACATTCATATGAGCGCCAAAAACTCCCTTTGCAACTTTTAAAATTCCACTTTCTTTCTCAAACATTTTAACAAAAATATCAAACATTTTTGTTGCTTCTTTAGGATCCATCGCAGAAAAAAATTCGGGACGTCTTCCATGAGACGCATCTGCAAATAACGTAAATTGCGGTATCAGTAAAACACTCTGATTTTTATCTAATACAGAATAATCAAATCGTCCGTCATTATTTGAAAAAATTCTAAAATTAATAAGCTTATTTTCCATTTTTTCAAGATTCTTTATTGTATCATCTTTTGAAAAGCCAACAAATAAAGTTAAACCACAATCTATACTACCAACAATTTTATTATCTACACTAACATACGATTTTAAAGATCTTTGAACTAAAACTTTCATAAATAGATTTATATCATAAAAGAAAAATAATTTATATGTTGTTTTTCTTATCCAACACTTCTTTTATCATTTCATAATACGAATGTGCACGATTAGTCATATTGTATTCTCTAAGACATCTTGATCTTCCTGCGTTTGCAATACGTTCTAATTTTTTTGGGTTCTTAAGATAATATAAAATCTTTTTTATTGCATCTTCTGTAGTATCATATGTAACGATCTCTCTTTCAGGTTCAAAAAAACGAATAATATTTTTTAAACTATTTGTAATAAGCAAAGATCCTCCAGCTGTAGTTTCAAACATGCGCATATTAATCGTATCTTCTCCTGCTAAATCAATTTGCCTTACACCTTGCTTATCAACAAGACCTATACCTCCTCGACTATCAACAATAATTTTTCCTTTAGCTAAAGTTTTATGCATATCTAGCCCAAAAACTGCGGGTCTTAAAAACGGCTCTAAAACTTTCGGTAATGTTTTTAATCTTGGATCACACGACAAATAAAGCTCTAAAGAAAATCCATAAGTATTTGCTGCCTCGGCTAATGACGTTAAAAATTCTAATCTTTTTTGATGTTGAAATGGATTTATACCACCTGCGAAAACCACATCTACAGTTTTCGGAATATCTTTTATCTGATCTACAATCCATTCTGGAATACCCGATGGGAAAATTACTCCTTGGGTTGCGCCAACTGTTTCTGCAAAATCTAGCAACTTTGGAAGCCCTGACATTAAAATATCATAACCTGTCCAATCTGTTCCAATAGGGATGTCAGCACCTCTCCAACCAACAATTACTTTCGGCCTATAATCTAAAAGCCTTAAAAATCTTCCGTCAAAATCTATCGTATTTCCAATATGCAAAACATCTGGCTTAATATGTTCTATCATCATTTTTACGATAGCTTTTTCCCAACCAATACTACTTAATGCAGGAAATTCCAAACCCTCCTCCCTACACCATGCCATTGAAAGTGGCAAACTATTATAAACAAGGAACTTTGAATCTACTTTTTCTTTATCAAGATATGGCGTGAAAAGGTGTATCGCGCTAAATCCATCTTTTAATAACATAGACGCCTGTTCTTCACTAGAAGCGTTAATTAAATTCTGATTTCTTGCATAAAAATCTTCTAAGTATCTCACATAAAATTCACAAATGTTTAAAACTTTTGTTTTTTTATTTTCCATCATAAAAGTAATTCTAGCCCCTTTGATTCATTATTCTTTAAATTTTTATATAAAAAACTATCTCCTTTTTCCTCTAAAAGACTTAAATATAATTCTTCATATTTTTTTGCTTGCTTTATTTCATCATAATTTTCTACTGCAAAATTTCTACAATTTTCTCTAATTTTAAAATTATCCTTATTCTCGTTTAACCAAAAAACGCCATCTTCTAATTCATTAATGTTTTTTGCTTCGCACAAAAATCCATTTTCTTTATGAATGATCATTTCAGGAATTCCACCTGAATTAAAGGCAACTACAGGCGTTCCAACACAATGTGCTTCACAAATAACATTTGGTAAATTATCTTCTAATGATGGAACCAAAACCCCATCTGCCATATTGTAAATTGCCACAATTGTTTTTTCATCAAATACATGCCCAAAAGGAATCGATCTTATCCCGCTCTGTAAAAATTCTAGAGGAACATTATCTCCTAAAAGCAAACAAACTATTTTCTTACCGATATCTTTATTTTTTAAACTATAAATAAGATCCAATAAATATTTTCCACCTTTTCTTCCATTGTTTAAATCAACGGCAGAAAAAAGTAATGCAAGCTCATCATCTTTTATTCCTATAGAATGTCTTAAAGCCATTCTATCTAATGGCTTAAAAATATTTAAAGGTTGGGAACATCGTATAACATGAATAGGAACATCTTTTAATAAACTACTTTTCCTAGCTTCTTTAGCTAGCCAATTACTTGGTGTCACTATATGCAAATTTAATTTATTATAAGCTATCCGCTTTAATGTATATGTTATTTTAGAAATATCTTCTCTTTCATTTGAGTGAAGTTGATGACACATACCACATGACTTTTCAAAATTTCTACATCCATTTGTATAATGGCAGCCTCCTGTAAAACAATTCGTATCATGCAAAGTCCAAACTATCGGTTTATTTTTTATAACATCAATATCAGAAAAATCTATAAGCTCAGCTATCCATTCAAAATTTATAATATCGTAATCTTCTATTAAAGGAATATCTTTAAAAGAAACTGCGCCATCAAAAAGAGAAAATGATTCTCCTTTTAGAATATTAAGATTTAAGGTTTCTTTTTTTAATTTATTTCTTTCGGAACAATTTTTTAATTTTTCTAAAATTAAATCATTTCCACCTGCACTAATTATTTTATCTCCTTTAGATGGAAGAAGATGAGCCGAAAGCCTAGGGTGTTTTTGAAGTCCCAAATAACATTCGGATAAAATCCCAATTTTTTTTAATGCATCATTTTGCCTAAGTGCCGCTATTGCAGCACCACCAAAATCATAAGTATTAAACATCAAAACTTTTAAAGATTCTTTTGGAGGATTTTCTTTAGGACGATTACATTCTAAATAAAAGGCGCCTTCTCCTAATGTGATTTCATCTTCAAAAAAATGACAATATTTATTTAAAATTTCATTACTTGATTTTTTCGCAATTTCAATTTTAAAATCTATAAAATTATTTTTTGATAACAAATCTTGAATTTTATTTTTATTTAATAGCGCAAACCTTATTGTGCCATTTGGCATTAAGACTCTAAAACATTCTTGAATAAAATATTCTAATCTTTCATTTGAAACTAACTTCTCATCATAGTGACAATAAATAACTTCAAAAGTTTTGTCACTAAAAGGAATTCCTAAATTAAAATTATAAGTATAGACATCATTGCCAAAAGATTTAACTGCCATGTTGATCCAACTAGGATCATACATGGCGCATTCACCAAGATATAATTTTTTCCCTTGAGCTAGCATTTTCACCTACTTAACTTATTAATAATCCTTAATAAATAGATGAATTTTTAAGTACATTAGTTGCGATTATTTTTTAATTTATTTTAAAAGATACACAAATAAAATCCATTAGTTACAAGACTGAACTCTTATTACTTAAGATTTATCTTTTCTTTTAACTTTACAATCCTTTCATAAGATTGATTTATCCTTTCCTTTGGAATATCCCCATCTTTGACTGCATCTTTAATTACACTTTTTATATATTCTACAAAACTTTTGTAATCTTGATTTGGAGAAATATTTTTAGAAAAAATTAATATGTCAACACCTGCATTTATCGCTAAAATTACTGCTTGCTTAAAACTATACTTATTTGTTATTGCTCCCATAAAAAGATCATCTGAAATAACAACTCCATTAAAATTTAATTTTTTTCTTAAGATACCATCAATGATTGTTTTTGATAATGTAGCAGGATATTTTTGATCTAATTTTTTATTAAAAATATGCGCTGTCATAACTGCATCAACCATATTATTTTTTATTAAAAATTCAAACGGTTCTAATTCTTTTTCTTGCCAAGTATTTGTAACGTTCGTAGTGCTTTGATGTGGGTCTGCAAAAATACTTCCATAACCTGGGAAATGTTTTATTGCAGTCATTATATGATTTTTCCTATGCTCTCTTATAAAAATTTTTGCATATTTAGAAACAATTTTAGGATCGTTTGAAAAACACCTTTTCTTCCCATGTATTGCAGGAGAATTTCCTCCTATATCTAAATCAACAACAGGAGCTAAATTAAAATTTATTCCAACATAATTTAACTTTCTTATTGTCCTGTTGGCCCAGTGCTTTATCTTGTGCCCGTTATTAAAGGCCGCAACTTCTTTAGCAGTTTTTGTGTCCCTAAATCCATATTTACTGTTTAGTCTTGAAACAATTCCCCCCTCTTCATCAATAGCAATAAATATATTCTTATTTATTTTTTTTATGTCAGTACAAAGTTTTTTTATTTGTTCTTTTGTCCTTACTCTCTGAATAGAAGCCATTGATTGATCTGTATATAATAAGATAGCGCCAACATGTTCATCTTTTATATCATTATATATAACACTTTCTTCATTTATTTTAGTTCCACTAAAACCAATCATGATCATTTGAGCTATTTTATAATCTAACGTTTTAAACGAGAAAAGATCACATGCTGTAATACATAACAAAAATAAAAATAAATAAAAAAATATATAAAAAATCCTTTTTTTCACTAAAAAATTTTTAAGCATTCTCTCTCTTTCAAACCTCACCACATAATTTAAAAAAATCTTCTTCATTTATAATTTTTACATTAAGATCCTTTGCTTTTTGAAATTTTGATCCCGCTTTTTCGCCCGCTAAAAGATAATCTGTCTTTGAGCTTATTGAAGAAGAAACTTTCCCTCCTAAACTCTCAATTTTTTCTTTTGCTTCATCTCTTCCCATAGATGGAAGTGTTCCCGTTATAACAAATGTTAGTCCATCAAACAACAAATTTTCTTGCTCTTGTTTTACAATAAAATTAATATTTTTATTCAATAATTTTTTAATCGTTTCCCTTTCAGCTAAATCATCTAAAAAAGAAATAATACATCTTGCAGTTTCATCTCCAATATCTTTTATTCCAACTAGACAACTTTCATCTGTAATATTTAAAATATTCTCTATTGTTTTAAATTTTTGAGCTAGGAGTTTCGCAGTTTTTTCTCCGACCTGCCTTATTCCTAAAGCAAAAATAAATTTTTCTAACAAAACATTTTTACTGTTTCCTATTGCGTTTATTAAATTATCAGCAGATTTTTCTCCCATACGAGGAAGATTTAAAAGGTCGTCTTTTTTAATATCATAAATGGAAGAAATATCATCGATAAGATTATTATTAAGTAACGTCTCTACCATTTTTTCCCCTAGTCCATCTATATCCATTGCATCTTTGCTCGCAAAATGAGCAATTCTTTCTTGAATCTTAGAAGGGCAGTGTTTATTTGGGCATCTATAAATTGCCTCTTGCTCTTTCTTAATTAGTTTTGTTCCACAATCTGGGCACGTCGTAGGAAAAACAAAATCTTTTTCACTTCCATCTCTTAATGACATTACGCTTGAAACAACAGCAGGAATTACATCTCCTTGCCTTCTAACGATAACCGTATCTCCAATTTTTAATCCTTTTCTTCTTACATCTTCTTCATTATGAAGCGTAGCTCTTGAAACGACGACTCCCCCCACTTTTACAGGATTTAATACAGCAACAGGAGTTATAGCTCCTGTTCTTCCAACTTGAAAAATAATATCTAATAATTTTGTATTTTCTTCAATCGGCGGAAACTTTGCTGCAATTGCGAAGCGAGGTGATTTCTGTTTTATACCTAAAACATTTTGTAAATTAATATCATTTAATTTAAAAACAACTCCATCAATATCAAAATCTAAAGTCGGTCTAGTTTGTTCTGCTTCCTTAAATGCACTTACTAAAGCTTCTGGAGAATTCAAAATATAAAAAAGATTAGAAATTCTAAATCCCGCCTCTTTCACGCATTGCATTAACTCATAATGAGTAGAAGCTATATTTACTCCATCTTCTAAGCAAAGCCCATACGCCATAAAAACTAATGGTCTTTTTGCAGTAATTGTAGGATCTAAAACCCTTAATGTTCCCGCCGCAGCATTTCTTGGATTTGCAAAAGGATTTTCTCCATTTTTTATTCTTTCTTCATTTAAAGATAAAAATTCTTCTTTAAAGAAAATTACTTCTCCTCTAATTTCAACTTTTTCTAATGTACCTAATCTTCCCCGTAACTTTAATGGAATTGATTTTATTGTTTTTGCATTTAATGTGACATCTTCCCCAATTCGGCCATCTCCCCTTGTCCCCGCACGTTTTAAAATTCCATTTTCATAATAAATACTAAGCGCAAGACCATCAAATTTATATTCTGCTGTAAAATTTAATTCTTCTTTATCGAAATTACTTTCTTTTTTTAAGAATCTAAGTGTCCTCCAATAAAATTCTCTAAGTTCTCCCTCCTCCATCGCATTGTCTAAAGAAAGCATCGGCGTTCTATGCTCTATTTGCTTTAATTCTTTTTTTATTTTTCCAGCGCCAACTCTCTGTGTAGGAGAATCTTCTCGTATATAAAAATTTTTATTTTCAAGATTTTGTAACTCTCTATAAAGAAGATCATATTGCCTATCACTAATTATTGGTTCATCTAAAACATAATATCTATATGAATAATCATTTAATTTTTCAACAAGTTCATCGATTCTTTGTATTTCTAACATTTGAGGACTTTCTTTTATAAATAAAAAACTTAAAAACGTAATTGATTTTAGTATATTATACCAATATTAGCCATAAATCTTTTGATTATTAGTAATAAAAAATAGAATCATTTTACACTAATATAATGACTTATTTTAGTGTATAAAAAGAGGAATGGTAAAAAGGTATGTATCAGAACGACGGAGATTTTACAAAAAATTTATTATGCTTAAAATTACAACTAGATGTCCTTTTTGAGACTGTAGGAAAACAAGATTGCCTTGATTTTTTAGACCTTGTCTCAAGTTTTTCAACTCCAGAAAAAGAAGAATTATTTAAAAAAATTAATGGCATTTTAGAAAAACTTTTATTAGAGACTGACCGTAAAAAATCATTAGAAGATATTAGTAGTGAAAAATTCGAAGATGATTTATATCAAAGCTTAAAAACAGAATTTGACAACATGATGACAGATGCAACATCTACGAAAACTGCATCTTCTCGCTTTAAAATAATTAATGGTGGAAAAGCCATTTCAAGAAAAAAGATTGTAAAATTCCATAATTTTGGATAAAAAACAAAAATTTCTCCATAAAATTATTTTTCAGGCGACGATAACTTTCTTATTTCTTCTCCTAAAGCATCGGCATAATCTGAAGGAAGATTATTCCTATATAATTTTTTTAATAATGGAAGCTCCGTTTTTGCATTCTTAAATTTTACAAACGATTTTAAAACTAAAATTCTTATATTCTCTGGCTCATTGCTTTTTAAAAGCTCTTTTAATTCATAAAATGCACGATCTCCTTGAATCTCTCCTAATGCAACAATAATTTTTTCTTTTAGTTTTGGATTTTGATAATTTGAAAAAATCTCTTCGACAACAAATTCTGCTCTTGATTTTAATGGAATAATCTTATCAAAAATATAATTACTTAAATCAGTATTAGAATTTGAAACCAATTTTGCAAGACCAGCGATCGCTGGATCTGTCCCTATAGAAATCAAAACATCAACCGCTTCTTTGCCAGTTTTACCCTCATGAATAGATGCTAAAATTTCACTTGTAGCAGGAGAAGCCTCTCCTTTTAACTTCATTAACATATCCAGAATTTCCTTATGGTTAGATTTATCCTCAATTCGAAGCTTATGCCCTAATTCCTTAATTTCTGAGTCACTTAGTAATGTTTCAGAAAAGGCATTCAAAATGCAAAAATTTAATATAAAAGTAACGCAAGCTAAAAATTTAAAAATAATTTTGTATTCTTTCATAGTCAAAAATATGTATAATATACTCAAGGTTAAAATTTACTTAAATACACAGAGGTTCTCATGGTATCAAGTTTCGGCGCAGTCCTTATATTTATAATTATATCGATTTTTTTCTTGGTGTCTCTATTAATTTTGAATTTTTTTGTCTCTCCTAAAAAAAAGAGTGTTGAAAAGCTTGAGCTCTTTGAATGCGGTGAACCAACTATTGGAAGCGCAAAATTAAGGTTCAATAATCATTTTTTTAACATTGCAT
This sequence comes from uncultured Bdellovibrionales bacterium, assembly GCA_964534945.1. Taxonomy (GTDB): domain Bacteria; phylum Bdellovibrionota_C; class UBA2361; order UBA2361; family CAKMMH01; genus CAZHFA01. The sequence continues at coordinate 17,788 of CAZHSB010000029.1, forward strand.
TAGTATATGTTTTATTTGATATAGAAATTGCTGTATTAATTCCAGTTTCACTCATATATAAAAACCAAATTAAAGTTTCAAACCCCATTTTAACTCTAACCATAATTGGAATATTCTTACTTTTTCTCATCGTGGGATTTATCTATGAATGGAGTGTTGGAAATTTAGATTGGATAAAAACTAAAAATTTATTAGAAGAAAATAAAAATGATAAAAGATAATGAACCATTACAAAATTCTCCAGATTTTGTCGGCGCAGAACAACTTTTGCGCTCTAGTGTTGCTGATGGCTCTGAATACAAAAAATATATGTATTATCTAAAAACACTTTATAAAGAAGGATTATCTGCAAGCACTATAATTGTTCCCTTTGAAGCTGCCATAAATTGGTCAAAGGCTTCTTCTTTATGGCCTCTAACTTTCGGGCTTGCCTGTTGCGCAATAGAAATGATGGCTACAGGCGCTTCTAAATATGATATAGATAGATTTGGTGCGGGCGCTTTTAGGCCATCGGTAAGACAAGCAGATCTTCTAATCGTAGCAGGAACTTTAACTTATAAAATGGCGCCTCGTTTAAAAAGATTATATGAACAGATTCCAGAAAAAAAATATGTAATGGCGCTTGGATCTTGCACTGTTGGTGGAGGACCATACAGCAAATACGGATATCATGTAGTAAATGGAATTGATAAAATAATTCCTGTTGATGTTTATGTTCCTGGGTGTCCACCACGCCCAGAAGCACTTCTTGAGGGACTTTTTAGAGTACAAGAAAAAATTGCTCACGAACATCCAATAAGAGAAAGGTTAAAGGATTTATGCAACATATAAATTTTTACGAAGAATTGAAGAAATCTTTTAATTTAGAATTCGATAATATTTCAGATGATGATGAAAATTCTAAAATTATAGTAAAAAAAGAAGAATTATTTAAAATTGTAAAAATATTAAAAGAAGAAAAAGATTTTGATTTTTTAAGACTGATTTCTTCTATCGATTACGAAAATTATTTTGAAGTTATTTATCATTTTCTATCACATAAAAATAAAAATACTATAATTTTAACGGTAAGGTTAGATAAAAGCGCTCCTATGGTTGAATCACTGACGCCATTTTTTAATACAGCAAATTGGTTAGAAAGAGAAGTTTACGATTTAATGGGAATAGAATTTAAAAATCACCCAGAAATGAAAAGGATTCTTCTTCCACTTGATTGGGAGGGATATCCTTTAAGAAAAAATTATGTTATGGAAAAATCATATCATGGAGTTGAAAAATAAAATTTTATTTAAGAAATTATAAATTTAGGTTAATAAATGACAGAAGATTTAAATACTGAAGAATTATTAATAAATGTTGGGCCTCAACATCCATCTACACATGGAGTTTTGAGAATCGTCGTAAAAAGCGATGGAGAGTTAATAAAAGAACTTTGGCCACAGATCGGATTTTTGCACAGGTGCTTTGAAAAAGTAGCTGAAAATTTATCTTACAAACAAATTATTCCATACACTGATAGATTAGATTATTTATCATCAATCAATAATGAACTTCCTTATTGCTTGGCAGTTGAAAAATTAGGAAAAATTGAAGTTTCAAAACGTGCAAATTACTTGCGAACAATTGTTGTAGAGCTAAACAGAATTGCGTCCCACTTAATTGCTTTTGGTTCATATACATTAGATTTGGGCGCATATACACCGTTTCTATATGCTTTTAGAGAAAGAGAATACATAATCTCCATTCTTGAAAAATTATCAGGAAATAGACTTTTGTATCACTATATAAGATTAGGAGGCGTCGTTCGAGATTTTGACGACGATATAATAAAAGATATAAAAGAGTTCATACCGATTATGAGAAAAGCGCTAAAAGAATACCATGCGTTAGTTTCCGAAAATTTAATTTTTATAAAACGAACTGCAAACGTCGGAATAATAAATAAAGACGACGCTATATCTTTTGGACTTACAGGACCATGCCTTAGGGGAAGTGGATTAAAATTTGATTTAAGAAAAGATGCACCATACCTAAATTACGATGACTTTGATTTTAATATTCCTGTCGGAGAAGGAATAAAGGGTACTCTTGGAGATTGTTGGGATAGATATTATGTAAGATTATTAGAGATAGAAGAAAGTTTAAAAATTATTGAACAAGCAATCGATAATTTACCACAAGGAGATTTCTTAACAAAAGTTCCTAAAATTTTAAAAATTGAAAACTCAGAATGCTATCAAGCTTGTGAAAATCCAAAAGGAGAGCTGGGTTTTTTCGTAAAATCTGATGGTTCAGAAAAACCATATAGAATAAAAATAAGAGGCCCGTCTTTTTGTAATATTAGTATTTTGAATCATATGTGCAAAGATATTTTACTTGCGGACTTAGTTGCAATTGTAGGATCACTAGATATTGTCCTTGGAGAAATTGACCGCTAATTTTAAAAGGTGTTTTCCACAACGATCGAGAGGAATCCTCCAATATACATTAGTATTGTAAAAATTTACTAAAAT
>CAZHSB010000030.1:0-19935 GCA_964534945.1 uncultured Bdellovibrionales bacterium
GACGACGACGCTGTACTCAAACGTACTGCTAGGAGGCCACACTATCATTTTGTACGATTTATCGCCAAAAGCGCGACCTAAAAAGCCGACAAAGAGACTTGAACTCCCAACCTACTGATTACAAATCAGTTGCTCTACCAATTGAGCTATGTCGGCGCAAGAAATGAAATTATTGAAACAAGCTACAGTGAATATATCTTAATAATAAAACATCTTCAACTGTAAAAATTGGCGAGGATTGGATTTGAACCAATGTAGACGTGAATCAACGGATTTACAGTCCGTCCCCATTAACCACTCGGGCACCTCGCCACAGAAAGCAAAAATTTTGCTTAAAAAACTACCCTAAATAAGTGTTGATATATTTAGTTTTCAACTTTTATCTAGCATTAAATATTTAAATACTAGAAACCCACAATATATTTTTTTTCAATCTTGCTTTAGCAAGTTGAAAAAAAATCATTAAATAAGCAAAGTTGAGAAAAAATCAATACTAACGCAACGCGCATATTTTTTTTTAATCTTTGCTTTAGCAAAGTTAAAAAAAAATCAATAATTAAGCGGGAGACGAGACTCGAACTCGCGACCTCCAGCTTGGAAGGCTGATGCTCTACCAATTGAGCTACTCCCGCATAAAACACTTACATAATATTCCACAAAATAAAAAAAAAGCCAATAGTTATAGATAAAATTTTTAACTTATTGCAAAAAACAAACTTTTATTCAAGAATCTTTACTGTATAAATTGTTATTTTACAAGCAGTTTGCTCATATAAATATACTTTATTCCAACCTATCTTTAACAAAAAAATGAAAGAAGATATTTTTGAAAGTGACAATATAGAAAAATCTATTTTCAGAATGGCATTTCCTGCAATCTTAAGTAGTATCGTAACAATTATTTATAATTTAACCGACATATTTTTCATTGGACAAACAGGAGATCCTCGTCAAGTTGCAGCAATTACAATTTCAACTCCCGTATTTTTAATTTTACCTGCATTTAGTTCAATTTTTGGTATGGGGGGAGGTTCTTTAATCTCAAGATTACTTGGAAAAAAAGATTATGATTCTATAAAGAATGCATCTTCTTTTTGCTTTTATGCTGGTCTTATTTCTTCATTTATTTTTAATGTCATTATGATTTTGCTAATGGATCCTTTCCTTTTTGCCATGGGAATAAGTGAAGAAACCATGAAATTTACAAAAGAGTATTTAACGTTAATTTCTTTTAGCGCATATTTTATAACTTTTTCGGCTTCTTTCGCTCAGATAATACGATCAGAGGGCGCAAGTAAAGAGACGACTATTGGAATAATTATTGGGAATATTACAAATATAATTTTAGATCCTATTTTCATTTTATATTTTGACATGGGAGTATTAGGCGCAGGTATTGCAACTGTTATAGGAAACATTGCAACAACTATTTACTATTTAAGATATTTAAAAGTACATAAAGAAACAAAATTATCCATATCATTTAAATTTTTAAAAATAAAAAAGCACCAACTATATGAAATTTTTTCTATAGGATTTTCTTCATCTTTTGCTGGTTTTTTAATGAGTATATCTCAAATAATTTTTAATAAATTTTTTGCACTTTATGGAGATTTAGCAATAGCAAGCGCAGGTATAGCAATGAGAATCTTTTCTCTTGTTCCGTTAATACAAATGGGATTTTCTTTTGGTGTTCAACCACTTTTAGGTTATAACCATGCAGCATTAAAATATGAAAAGTTTAGAAAAATACTTATTAAATCTACAATCACTAGCATTGTTCTTAGTGCCATATTAATACTTCCACTTACAATCTTTTCAAGCTTTATAATAAAACTTTTCATAAATAATCAGGAAATTATTTCAGAGGGAACTTATTTTTTAAGGATTTTAGCGATTTCTACACCATTTATCGGAATATTTTTTCTTATTGTGACAACTTTTAGAGCCATTGGAAAAGCTTGGCCATCATTTGTGTTGTCAATATGTCGTCAAGGATTTGTCTTCATTCCTGCACTTTTAATTGGAAATTATTTTTTAAAATTAGATGGAGTTATTTTTTCTAGACCAATATCAGATGTCTTTGCTTTTGGATTAGCAATATATATATTTTTTAAAATTGATATCTTTGAAGAAAACAATCAAAAAATAAAAGAATAAAAATAAGATAAAAGAAAATAAAATTTATTTTCTTTTATCTTATGTATAACCTCGTTAATCTTACTCTTTAAAAAATCTTTTAAGCTGTAGTATCTACTTCTTGGCCTTTTCCTGTGATTTCTGCTTTTGTTTCTTTTGCAAGCTCTTCTTCTTGTACCTGTTCTTCTTGCATTTCTTTGTTTTCTTCTACTTTTTTGTCTTCTTGGGGCGCTTGTTCATTTCTCGCTGTTCCAATTGTTCCTGAAATTCCATCTATCATAATAATCTCCTTTTTAAAAACTTTTGGTTTATTTGATTATCCATTTTGCCAAGCAAATATAGCTATCGTATGATTCTTAGAAATATTAATAATTTGGAGCTAATTTTTTTAATAATCTTTTTAGGCAATTATTACTAACTCTTAACTTTCTAGCTTTATAAGCAATGCATTCTCATCACAATTTGGAAATTTTGCACATTTATAGCAATCTCGCCATATTTTTTGTGGCAAGTCTTCTTTTTTGATAAGAGAAAAACCTAACTTTTGAAAGAATTCTTTCTGATAAGATAATGTAAATACATTATAAATTTTTAAATTACGTGCATCTTCTAATAAATATTCGACTATTTTTCTCCCAAAACCTTTATGTTGAAAATCTTCATTTGTTGCAAGAGATCTAATCTCCGCCAAATCATTCCAAAAAACTTTCAAAGCTCCACAAGATACAATTTTGTCATCATGTTCAAGAACAAAGAAATCTCTTATCGCATCATATACTTCACTCATTGTCTTTGGAAGCATTAACTGTTTTGCTGAAAAATTCATAACTAATTTTTGAATTTCTTCTGAATCATTAATATTTGCTTTTCTTACAATATCCGTAGTCATAATTTTATAAAATTTCTTCTAATCCGTAACAAAGTTTTTTTACACTAACAACCTTTTTACACGCGATGATAACTCCAGGCATAAATGACTCTCTATTAAACGAATCATGTCGGATTGTAAGCATTTGTCCCACACCTCCCAAGAGGACTTCTTCATGTGCAACAAGTCCTTGAAGTCTAACGCTATGAATATGAATATCTTTATAAATAGTTCCCCGCGCTCCATCTAAAATTTTTTCTTCTATATTATTTTTTTGAAATTCGCCTCTATTTTTAGAAATAGCTTCTGCCGTTTTTAAAGCTGTTCCAGATGGCGCATCTATTTTCTTATCATGATGAAGTTCTATTATTTCAACTGACGGCATATATTTTGAAGCTTCGCTAGCAAATTTCATAAGAAGCACTGCACCAATTGCAAAATTAGGCGCAACAAGTCCTCCCAAAGATTTTTCATCACATAATTTTTTACATTCTAAAAGCTCTACTTCTTTTAAACCAGTAGTTCCAATAACAGGTGATACATTACAAGAAATGATTGTTTTTAAATTATTAAAAACAGCCATAGGATTTGTAAAATCAACAACTACATCAGGATTACATTTTATAATTTCTTCTTTTAAATTATTTTTAATATCACATGTACCAACTAATGACAAAGATTCATCTGCATTAACAGCCTTAATCACTTCTTGTCCCATTTTCCCATTAGCACCATTTACTAATATTTTTATTGTCATAAAAATCCTATAAAAATTTTTAATAAAAATTTATTTACATTTGTTCTAAAATTTTTGTTATTTCATTATCTTTTAACGTAATTCCTCCACCTGTCGCAATACGAGGACTTCCCCCACCTTTTCCGTTGCATTTCAAAATAATATCTTTTAGTATTTTATTTGCAGGATATTCTTTTTCATATTTTTTAGATGATGCAACAAGAATTTGTTTTTCATTTTCACCACCTATATAAACGACAACACTATTTTCCTTATCAGAAAGCATCACAAGATCATCACGAAGTGCTTTGTTAAAAGACTTTTGTGAAAGAAAGAAAATTTCTAACGTTGATTTTGATTTTATTTTTTCAAGATCACCTACGTTTAATTTAACTCTTTCTTGCCCTTTATCATTTTTTAATTTTTCTTCAATATTCTGCACTTTCTGTAAAATAAAATCTTCTTTTACTTTTAAAAAAGATGAAAGGTCTAAAAGCTTTTTCGCTTTATCTTGCATGTATGAAATAGCCGTATCGCCTGTAGTCGCCGAAATTCTTTTTATTCCTTTTCCGATTCCTTCGACACCTAAAATCACAAATAGTCCAATATTTCCAGTCATAGTTGTATGAGTCCCTCCGCAAAGTTCTTTTGAAATTCCCTCAAAAGAAACCTCTCTTACGACATTTCCATATTTTGTTTCAAAAAGAGCCATTGCGCCGTCTTTTACTGCTTCATCTAAACTTTTATGTTCAACAATACAAGGCTTATTCTCTCTAATAAATGAATTTACATTTCTTTCAATTTTCAAAAGTTCTTCTTCTGAAATTTTCCCTTCATAATTAAAATCGAATCTAAGTCTTTCGCTATCTACCTTTGAGCCTGACTGATGTACATCTTTTCCTAGCTCGTCTCTTAATGCTCTATGAAGCAAGTGAACAGCGCTATGATTGTTGGCAGTTTTTCGTCTTAAATCTTTATTTATTGATAGTGTTATAATGTCTCCTTTTTTTAAACTTCCATTTTTACGTTTTGCAAAATGTAAAAATGTGCCTTTTAAAGTTTTTTGAACATCATAAACTTCAAATATTGCATTATCTTTTGACAACAAACCCGTATCTGCTACTTGTCCACCTGATTCTGCGTAAAAAGGAGTTTCCTTTGTTATTACAATTATTTCATCATTACTTGAAACATCAGCTAAACTTTCATTTTGGATAATACCTTCAATTTGTGATGGTAAAGAAAATTGATCATAACCTTTAAAATTCGTTTTTGAAAAAGACTCAATAATATCTCTTGAAATATTATTTATGGAAGAGCTAGAAACTGTTTGTTTTTTAGAAATATCTTTATGTTCTTCTAACCTTTCTTCAAAACCTTTTTCATCAAGAGATAAATTATTTTCTATTGCATAATCTTTTACAATATCAAATGGAAGTCCATAAGTAGTTACTAATTCAAAAGCATCATCTTTTGAAATTGCGTTTTTTTCTTCTTTTATTTCTTTTAATTTTTCAAGACCTGAAATTAAAACTTTATTAAATTGTTCAAATTCTTTTTGAAAATAAGAATAAACAAAATTTTTATTTTCGTTAAATAGAGGAAAAATATTCCCATATTTATTTAGGACAAACTCTAGCAATGATACGTAATCAAAATTTGTAAGATTTGCTTTTGTAGTTAACAAAACACATTTTCTTATAAGTTTTCTTGGAATATATCCACGCCCCTCATTTGATGGGATTAATTTTTCAGATAAAATGAGGCAAATTGTTCTAATATGATCCGTAATAATTCTTGCATCGTGTTCATCTAATTTATTATTAGACAGTGAATTAATTTTTTCTAAAATTGGCTTTAATAAATCCGTATCATAAACTGATGTATAGCCATTTAATGTCATTGTTAATCTTTCAAGTCCTGCTCCTGTGTCTATGCTTTTAAATTTTAATGGACTATACGTTCCGTCCATATTTCTATTATATTGCATAAAAACGCCTGCATTCCAGATCTCAATATATCTATCTTTTGTATTAAATTCTCCACCAACTACATACTTGTTCTTTTCCCCCTCTCCTGTATCATAAAAAACTTCTGTGCATGGGCCACACGGACCTGTATCTCCTGCCATCCAAAAATTATCTTCCATTGGACATGGCACAATATGAGAATCTTCTACGCCTACTTCTTTCCAATATTTTTTGGCTTCATTATCGACTTCAAGGCCAAGTCCTTCATCGCCAGAAAAGATAGTAACGTATAATTTTTCAGAAGAAATATTTAAATGCTTCGTTAAAAATTCATAAGCTAACTTTATTGCACCCTCTTTAAAATAATCTCCAATTGACCAGCTTCCTAACATGGAAAAACCTGTAAGATGAGACCTATCTCCAACGCAATCTAGATCTATAGTTCTAATACAAGATTGCACATTACAAAGACGCGGACATTGAGGCTTTTCTTCGCCTGTAAAAAATTTTTTCATTGGCGCCATTCCAGCATTTATGAAAAGTAATGTTGGATCATTTTTTGGTATAATTGATGAATTTAAAATTCTTAAATGATCTTTTGACTCAAAATATTGTAAAAACTTTTCTCTAATTTCTTCACTTGATATAACTGACATCTTACTAAAAATCCTACTGTAAAAAGATAAACACCCTTGAAAGTTTACAATAAATATCCATTTTTTCAAGGAGATTAAAGCAATAATGAATGCAAAAATTAAAAGGAAATATTAGATAAGAAGAAACAGAACTAAAAAATAACCTTTAAAAAATAAAAAACGACAAGTTTAGGGGATAAATGCAATAAAACGCATTTATCCCCAGCGTAAAGATAATTAAAAGTTATTCCAATCCATCTTCCGTAAAATCGTCTTCGTCCCTTTGAAAGTCAAAGTCTGTGTCAGACGGATCGATATCTTCTGGATCAACAATACCCGCTGTTACCAAATCTTCAAGGTCGAAAACATCCTCACCATAAATTCCCTTATACATTTTTTACCTTTCTCAAAATAATGAAAACTTTTAAAAGTCATCTAGGAACACTCTAAGATAAAAACCTTTCAAAGTTCTATTTCGTGGAAAAATAGTAACAATGGCAAAAATCTTTGTCAAAAATATTTAAAAATGTAAATAAAATATCCTAGCATTTATAGATAAGTGGAAAGAAAATTTATTGAAATATTAATAAAGAATTATTAAAGGAAAATAGATGGAACATAAAAAACATTATTTATGGGAACATAGATAGTTTTATCTTATGTTCCCAATTAAAAACTAGAATTTATTTTCTAAATTCCAGAAGGACAACAATCGATGTCATTTTTCATTCTCAAAAGGACATCCTTCCACACAAGCCCCTGCGCCAAAGCCAGATTCATCTTGAATGAATTTCTCACAATGACGACAAACACAAATTGGTGGGGGATATTGTCCCTTTACTGAAGAACATCGAGGGCAAGTCTTTGCCACTTCATCTCGCTCTAATCCGCAAAGCGGACAGGTATCTCGCTTTTCTTTCATAATGGCACTCAACCTTTCTGTCTATTTTTTTAGGAAAAAATGCAACCTTCAAAGCTCCATCTACCCTGTATTGCAAGCTAACTAATTTTAACCTTACTGTCAAGAGAAAATATTACGGGATAAATAAGAACTTCTTTTTAGACAACAATTTTTTGTATAGAAATTTGTTGTTATTTGATAACGACAAAGGATTAGAAAACAATTCAAGAATAGAGAATAAGACAAAATTTAAAAAATTTGTAAGGAATATTATAAATTAATAAAATACTCCTTACAAAAAATGTTGCCCTTAAAAATCAATCTTCCGTTTAGGAAATTGAGTACTCTAATAATCTTAATGACATTAAGGATATTTTCGATCGTCCTCATCATCATCGTCCTCATTATAATCGTCGTAATCGTCATCATCATAATCTGAAATGAGACAATCGTCATCATCCCAAATATATTCATCATCTTGATCATCACGATAATTATAATTTTCTTCCCACTCATTGTCGTTAGAAGAAACTACTCTTGAATCCGAAGAAAGAAAGTCAGATTCGACCCTATGGCATTTGGGACATTCAGCTCCAAAATCGATTTCTCTTCCACAAACTGGGCAAACCCAACTATTTTCATCTTTTCCAATTACGTCATTATCATTATCCATGTTTCACCTCTTCTTAAAAATTTTTAAAGATCAATAAACATGCACAACTTTCTTTTCGCTCTTTTTCCCTCCTTCCCGTTTAATTGATAAAAATCCCCAAATAACCTTATATTACCAACCTCAGACTATATAAAATAAACAAAAAAATTTTAAAATCAATATATTACTTCAATAAAAAATAACAAGGCCCCTCACTTTTTAAAAACTTCAAACAAAAATCACAATAACACACTTATTTTATTATATTTTCAAAAAAGTAACCAAAAGAAATAAGGTTAATTAGATGATTAATGAAGATCTCGATTTAAGAAATAGTAAAGGTATGATAGAGAATTTTTAAAGAAAACAAATGTAGCATTTATAGCATATTAAAAATATAACTATAAATGCCACATTATAAAAACTTTTCATTCTGGAGATTAACGTTCCTTTTTCGCTCATTGTCGTTATTGTCCTCATCTTCTTCCTAGTGTTCTTGGAAAAAATTTTTCCAGAGCTCTCCACAATACTGGCAATCTTCTCCATCTGCTACGATATTTCCACAACTAGGGCATTTAAAAAAACTTTTAATAACGCCCCACGTGTCTGAATCATCTTCAAACTCATCAAGAGCTTCAGAAATGTCTACCGCTTCTTCTTGGCTAATGTGACATTTTGGACATTCTTTTCCAACAGCTATATCTTCTTGACAAAGAGGACATGTCCAAACCTCCCAAAAGAATTTTTCAAAATCTTTTTTAGGCATTTTTCTAATCCTTTCTTTTCGTGGTTAATAACTAATTATCCTTAACAATTAACAACAATTCTTTTAAAAACTAGATCTCCTTTCTTTTAAATATAAAATTTAGAAACCTTGTTAAATTCCCTATCTACCCAACAAAACAAAATAAACTTAATAATTATTATTATCAAGTTTATTTAAAATTCTAAATAGCCAACCACTTCTTACCTCCTAAACAAAGGACACTCACTTTTTTACTTAACTTAAGATCTAGCTGGCAAAAAGCAGTTTTTATACTCAATTTTTTATAACACCTTGATATCTTTTGATTTTATATTTATACCATTTTAAAAAGTGGGTTCTTTAAATTGTCAATGATGAAATTAAATTTTTATTAAATAAGCATATCAATACCTCCTAGACAAAAAATTATAATTTTTTGTTTTAAAAAAAGGTATTATCAAGGATGATTGGTTAATTACATAGTTCTTTACGTACTCGAAGTACAGGCTGGGATCGGCGGGTGCTGTCACAGTGTCCCACGAACTCGAAGTTCAACCCACATCGACATACACCACAACGAAACCAAACCATTCCTGATAATACCACAAAATAAAGCTTTTCTCCTTTGTTTATGCAACAGCTAATTCGTTTTTCTTCTCATCGTCATTATCGTGCGGGATAACAAAAGAAGTATTTCTTTTCCAAATCATTAAAAGGATTTCTGATAGCTTCCTCGCAACAGCCACTTTTGCTTTTCCTAATCCTCGTCTTTCCTCTATCTTTTGTCCCCACGCTTTTAATGGAAATTCTTTTTTCACTCGTTTTAAAATCGTCCCTGAACACTCTATCAGTAACCAACGTAACATTTCATCTCCTTATTTCGTAATTCGTCCTGCAAAATGCATCTCTGATGATATGAATACTTTCGGTGCTAATCCAAGATAGCTAGAAATTTGATGCTTTTCGGGAAACCTCATCGTATTTTCTATTGTACTTACAAAACATAACGCTGTCGATGCTCCAACTCCAGGTACTGTCATAAGTAAACTTGCATCTTTATCCATCGTAGCTATTTGATTTAATATCCTTGTTAAACGTCTTCTTTCTTTTTCTGACCTCACCCATATCCTTAATAACGATATCACATACGTTCTCACTATCGGTGATAGCTCTCTGGTTAATATTTTCACTTCCTCTACAAACTTTTTCCCATTCGATACCTTCCGCAATACTAAACCATTTGATTTTAGTGTTCCTCTAATCGCATTCTTGTGTAATGTCGCACATTTTAACTACTGTATTCCTTAACTTTAATATCGTCCTTATCTGTCGACTCTTGCCATTCTTCCGATATACTGCTTTATACCACCCTAAAAATGCTAAATGTGCTAATACATTTGCATCTACTTTGTCTGTTTTCTTTCTCCCGTGTAATATTCCCTTAGTAGATTTCGGATCTACTATTTCTGCTTTCCCTCCCATCATCTCTATTTCTTTACATATACTTTCCGCTAACGGACACGCTTCTAATAAACATATTATATCTTTACAATATTCTCTAAGCTCTTCCTTTATATCCCCATTCTTACAGCTCCATTCCCTTATTATCTCTTTTTCTTTATTCATTATACAAATTGCACTTGACCTCATACCTAAATCAATGCCACAATATAACCCGTTCATTTCAGTTCTCCTCTTAAAGTTAGACTCATTTAATTGTGAGATTTCTTAGTATTGACTACTCATTTATGCTAACATATTTTTCTAACTTTATGAGGAGATTTTTCTTCAAACACCAGATGTTCTTGATTTTCTCCTCACAAAGATGTTTCTTTGTGACAATTTATCCTAGGTGTCCTTTTCTTTATTATTCTTGACAAACAAGACGTAATATTCACATAATAATTGCGTTTTTGTGTTTGACTCAAACTACTCACGTCTTGTGAGTAACTTTTTCTTTGTTTGATGTACGCGGTATATCAATTATATCAATACATTAATAGAAGTATATTTTATCTATATAATAGATTGCAAAGAAGTTCTAGAAAAGATTTTTGTAATCTCTCATACAGATAGAGAGCATTAAAAAGGTTTTAGGTAAGTTTTAAATTTTTTCCAAACAAACTAAAGGAGATTTAGAAAAATGGAAAAGAAAGAAAACAAGACTGTTGCTGTAAAAGGAATTAAAAATTCCACGGAAGAAAAAAATGTTGTAGTCATTACGACAAAACTTTCCATGAAAGATTTCAACTGTAGTCCTTCAAAATATGAAATTCCAGTTCCTATTATCCCTGGATATTTTCTCGGATAATAAATGGTTTTCTAAAAATACCTAGAGGGAAACTTTGCTTTTCCCCTAGGTATTTTTTAGCTTTCTATCTTCTTTATATTTATTACTTTCTAATAAAAATAAACCAAAAATTTTTCAGATTTATTTTCAACATATTAAAATTACCTTATTTTTCTATAAGAATTTGAAAAACATCTTTTATTAAAGAACAAACTCCACCTAAAATTTCAATTTGGTTTTCATGATCTTCACCATCTTGATAGGAAATCATACCCTTTTCTAAAAGTCCTGTATAATTGCAATGTTGTGGTAAAATCTGTAGCGTACCAGCAGATGTAGGGATAAAGACATATTTTACTTTTGCATCTACAAAAACTTTTTCATTCGAAAGTATTTTTACTTTTATTAGATCCGCCATAAAATATGCCTTTATTTACAAACTTCTTTAATTTTTATTAAACTGCCGCTTTAGAATATTCTTCTAAAAGTTTATCTGCCTTTTTCTTTGCAGACTCAATATCTCCTACCATATAAAAAGCTTGCTCAGGCAAATCGTCATACTTACCATCAACTAATTCACCAAAACTTCTTATCGTATCCTCAAGTTTAACATACTCGCCTTTCATTCCAGTAAATGTTTCTGCAACATGGAAAGGTTGAGATAAGAATCTCTCGATCTTTCTTGCACGTGCAACAGTAAGCTTATCATCTTCTGAAAGCTCATCCATTCCTAAAATTGCAATAATATCTTGAAGCTCTTTATATCGTTGCAAAATCTCTTGTACCTTTCTTGCCACTCTATAATGTTCTTCGCCAACTATTGAAGGCTCCAATATCGTAGATGACGAAGTCAACGGATCAACAGCAGGATAAATTCCTTTTTCAGAAATTGATCTTGAAAGCTCCGTTGTCGCATCAAGATGCGCGAATGTTGTTGCAGGCGCAGGATCTGTATAGTCATCAGCAGGCACGTAAACTGCTTGAACAGATGTAATAGATCCTTTCTTCGTTGATGTAATCCTTTCTTGTAATTCACCCATATCAAGTGCAAGTGTTGGTTGATATCCTACAGCACTTGGCATACGTCCTAATAACGAAGAAACCTCAGAACCTGCTTGCAAAAACCTAAATATGTTATCCATGAATAATAACACATCTCTACCTTCTTCATCTCTAAAATATTCAGCAGTAGTTAATGCTGTTAAACCAACTCTAAAACGTGCTCCTGGTGGCTCATTCATTTGTCCGTACACTAAACATGTCTTATCAATAACTCCAGATTCTTTCATCTCATTCCAAAGATCGTTTCCCTCTCTTGTCCTTTCTCCAACACCTCCAAACACAGAATATCCACCATGCGCTTGTGCAATGTTATTGATAAGCTCCATAATTAAAACAGTTTTCCCCACTCCTGCACCACCAAAAAGTCCTATTTTACCACCTTTTACATATGGTGCTAAAAGATCTACAACTTTAATCCCAGTCTCTAAAATCTCTTTTGATGTTGCTTGATCCTCAAAACTCGGCGTAGGCCTATGAATTGACCACTTATCTTTTGCTTCAATTGGTCCCAATTCATCAACAGGTCGTCCGATAACGTCCATAATTCTTCCTAGAGTTTTTTCTCCTACAGGAATAGATATTGGGGCTCCTGTATCAATAACTTTTTGCCCTCTACAAAGCCCATCTGTTGAATCCATCGAAACGCAACGAACTATATTATCTCCTAGATGCTGCATAACCTCTAATGTCAAATTATTTTCTGCATCATCAATATTTGAGTTTGTCGTTACAAGAGCATTATAAATCGGAGGAACTCCCTGCTTTGCGGGAAATTCAACATCTATAACAGCTCCCAATATTTGAGTTATAATACCAACTCTTTCTTGTGTATTTTCCATACGTATTTATTTCCTAAAAAAATTAACTTATTGCTTCCGCACCACCTATAATATCAAGCAACTCTGAAGTAATCGCAGATTGCCTTAATTTATTATAATTAAGCTGTAACTTAGCCATTAAATCATTTGCATTATTTGTCGCAGAATCCATCGCTGTCATTCTACAACCATTTTCACTTGCACTAGCATCAAGAACAGCCTGTAACATTTTTATTTTTAAAAATTTTGGTAATAACCCCTCTAATAGTTTTTCTTTTTGTGGTTCATAAACAACTAACGCAGGGTCCACACTCGTCTTCTTTTCCATATCACCCTTTTTTAATGGCAACACTTCTTCTAACATAGGTTTTACAGATAACGCCGAATGAAATTTCGTATACAAAACGTACACCTTATCAACTTCATTTCCTATATATTCTTTTTTCATTTCTTCTAAAAGCTCATCTATAGGCCATGAAAAAACATTGTCATCAAGTCCATCAAAAAATTGCGTTGGAAATTTATTGACCCTCTTAAAAAATTCATTTACTTTCTTCCCAAATACATAAGTCTCGATCTTCGCTTCCTTATATTGTTCAGATAACATTTCAAAAGTTTCAACAATTTTCTTATTTAAATTAGAATTATATCCACCACAAAGCCCTCTAGATCCTCCTATAATTATTAAAGCAATATTTTTTACCTCTTCGTGATTTTGTAATAGTGGAAAAGTAAGTTCTTTATTTTCTAGAGCGCCTGTAACTTGAGAAAAAATCTCTGTCAATCCATCTAAATATCTTTGGGACGCTCCTACTTTTTCCTGAACCTTTTGAAGCTTTGCTGCAGATACAAGTTTCATGGCATACGTAATTTTTTTCGTATTTTTTACAGATTTTAATCTTCGCTTAATCTCTTTTAAACCTGCCATCTATTAATTTCCTAATGTAAGCTTATACTCTTTAGCAAATTCACCAATAATTTCTTTTAACTTTGCTTGCTTTTCATCATCAATAATAGGAGTTCTTCCAAACTCTTCCATAAAATCTTTTTGAGAAGAAGACAAATGCTCATGCAAAGCCTTTTCAAAACCTCCAATCTCCTTAACACCAATATCGTCAGCAAATCCATTACTAACAGCAAAAATAGATACAATCTGATACTCTACAGCCATTGGCTTATACTGCGGTTGTTTGAGGATTTCCACCAATCGTTCTCCCCTTGCAAGTTGCGCCTGCGTAGCAGCATCAAGATCAGAACCAAATTGAGCAAAAGCTTGCTTTTCTCTAAACTGTGCCAAATCAAGCCTTAAAGTTCCTGCAACTTTTTTCATTCCTTTTACTTGAGCAGCACCACCAACTCTTGAAACCGAAAGCCCAACATTTACAGCAGGCCTAATTCCAGAATTAAACAAATCTGACTCTAAATAAATTTGTCCATCTGTAATTGAAATCACATTTGTCGGTATATATGCAGAAACATCTCCTTCTTGTGTTTCAATAATAGGAAGTGCTGTTAAAGAGCCTCCACCTCTCTTATCACTAAGCTTTGATGCTCTTTCTAAAAGCCTTGAATGTAAATAAAAAACATCACCCGGGAATGCCTCACGTCCTGGAGGACGTCTTAAAAGTAAAGAAATCGTTCTATAGGCAACGGCATGTTTTGATAAATCATCATAAATAATTAACGCATGTTGACCTTTATCCATAAAATATTCACCCATTGCACAACCTGCAAATGGTGCGAAGAATGAATAAGGAGATGGCTCCGATGCCGTAGCTGCAACGACAATCGTATGTTCCATCGCGCCATGTTCTTTTAAACTTGCAACAACCTGCGCGACTGAAGATCTTTTTTGCCCGATAGCAACATATATACAAACAACATCTTTTCCTTTTTGATTTATTATTGTATCAAGCGCAACTGCCGTTTTCCCTGTTTTTTTATCACCAATAATAAGCTCACGTTGTCCTCTACCTATTGGTGTCATCGCATCTATTGCCTTTAATCCAGTTTGAAGCGGTTCGTTTACTGATTTTCTTTTTACAATTCCTGGTGCCTTAATTTCTATTCTTCTTGTCTCCGAAGCAACGATTTCTCCAAGCCCATCGATTGGGTTTCCAAGAGCATCAACCACACGCCCTTTTAACGCTTCCCCAACAGGAACAGATGCAATTTCTCCTGTTCTTTTTACGACATCACCTTCTTTAACAGAGCTTAACTCACCCATAAGGATAACACCAACACTTTCTTGCTCCAAATTTATAGCTAATCCTTTTACAGATTCGGAAAACTCTACGAGCTCTCCCATCTTTACGTTCCTTAAGCCATAAACTTTACAAATTCCATCACCAACAGACAATACAACGCCTGTCTCTGACAACTCTTCTTTATTTGAATAATTGGCAATCTTTTCTTTTAATATATTACCTATTTCTTGTGCCGTTACTTGCATAACTTGTATCCTTTAAAAAAATAAATCTCAATTAATAACTAACAGAAACCATCTCCTTTGCTGCTTTTTCTAAAAAGCCTTTTAGGCTTGTATCTAATAATTTATCACCAACTTTAATTATCACGCCACCAATAATTGTTTGATCCACATTCCACTTCACAGAAATTTGTCTTTGCATAATGTGTGATAATCTTTCTACCATTTCTCTTTTTTCATCATCATTAATTTCTTTCGAAATAGTAATTTCAAGAGAAATTATGTTTCTAGAAAGTTTTATAAGAGCAGAAAATTCTAACAAGACATCTTCCAAAGCCCCAAGGCGCTTGTTGTCAAAAACAACTCTCAAAAAGTTACAAAATTCCACATCATCAAAATTTAATTCACTAAGTGCCAACGTTAATATTTCAGATTTTTCATCTTGTGAAATAACTGGATTTAATAACGGTGCTGACATAGCCTTAAAAACTTCAAGGAATTTATGAAGCTTTCCCTCTCTATCATCTAACCTATCTGGAAATGATAAATCAAAAAGAACCTTTGCATATTTTTTGGCTATTTTTACATTAGAATAAGACACCCTCTATTTTTCCCTTTATTAAAATCCTTTTTTACAAACTCTTCCTTGTTAAATTTAATTTAAAAATTTCTCTGCGCTATCAATACCACGCTCAATTAATTTTTTATCAACATCTGCATTAAGAGATTCTTTAATATCTTTCGTCGCAGACTGTATCAACATTTCACCAAATTCCTTTGATAAATTTTTTAAAGCTTTCTGCTCTTCCGCCAAAATCATTTGCCTTGCACTATCTTTCAAATATGTCGCCTTTTTATTGGCGATATTAATTATACTTTTGGCTTGTTCCTCTGCTTCCGCAAGAATACCATCTTTTATTTTCCCAAGTTCTTCATCTAAACATTCGTGCTTCTTTTGCGCAATCTGTAGCTCCTTTTGCGCATCATTAAATATTTTTGCAGCTTCATTAATATTATTAAAAACACTTGTTTTCCTATCTTGGAAAGCTTTTTTCATCGGTTTTCTTAGGAAAAAAAATAAGACTGCAAAAAATATAAAACTATTTACATAATACCAAGTCAAACTTTCTATCCCATGATGCCCTGCCTCTTGTGAAGCAAAAATAACATTAGGAAAAAACAATATCGTTGTAATTTTAAATATAAAATTTTTCATTTTTTTTTACATTTGCAAAATTTTATCTTTTAATGAAGACGCAAGTTCTTCTCTCTTGTTGGACAACTCAACTAAAAGATTTTTAACTTTTTCATCTATCGCTTCTTTTGTTTTCGTAATGTCAGCAGAAATCTCATTTTCCGTTTGAAAAATAATTTTCTCAGCATTAGCCCTCGCATCGCTTAAAATAACCGCCTTTTGCGCAAAAGCTTCCCTTTTTATTTCATTTGCTTTTTGGTAAAAAGCATCTTCTAGATCTTTAGCTTTTTGCAAATCTTGTGTAGCTTGTGATATTTTATCAATCGTAAGCGCTTCTCTCTTTTCTGTAAGATTAACAAATGGCGTTATTAATACATTAGATATTAAACGAGACATTAAAAAAAATATAAGAGAAAATACGAGAATCCCATGAACATCTAAAGCAGTTAACCCAAAAAGCCTTAAAATCGGTTGCAACTCCACTTGATGAGCTCCAACATAATATGCAGAGCCAAATACAATTACGACAACAAAAAACAAAATCGGTAACTCTTTAATTTTAAAATCAAAATCTTTCAACATGTTTACCAAAAACCTAATAATACAATATCAGATATCATACGACAGTAACTAAAAAATGAAAAGGGGGAAAAATAAATTTTAAAGTATTTTATCCTCTTAATTACAGTTTTTTAAATAAATTTTTTGTTTTTTTGAAAATCCAGAAAAAGCCAACCTATATGGGCTTACACCATTTTCTGTAACAGTATTTGTTAAATCTATTTCATATGACAACCACTCTCCATCTTGCAAAGTAGTAATTGTATCCACATACGAATCGCTGTTTATGTTCCGAATTTCTATTTTTCTAAATTGTTTATCTTTTGGGCTATCTTCTGTTTTTATTTTAATTGTTATTTTATCTTTATATTTTGGCACTCTCAAAAAATATGTTTTTCTATTTTCAAAGCTTCCAATATATTCTATTAAATATTGTTTCCCGACTTTTTGCAAAAGCTTTAATTGTGTGGGAACTTCCAAAAGTTTTTTCTCAAAATCTTTGGCATTAAAATTTTCAATTAGGCTACCGTCATAGACTATATATCTCAAATTGTAATTAAACGCCAATGTGTTAATTGAACGCGCATCAGGGAAATTCGACATCTTTTGAGGATATATTGTTAAATTTTCCCCCGTTTGCCCAGAATATCCGTTAATTATAAAGTGTTCATGTGATAGTGCGCTAATCATATACCTAACATTATAAAAAGCGATATTATCATGATTTTTAGAAAAATTATTAGTATCTTTTTTCATTGGAAGATAAAGAATTACAGACTCTTTAGGAAGAGTCTTTATTTTTTCTTCAATAATATTTTTGTTTTTTAAATACGATATTTCAACAGCATGATTATTATTTACATTCTGTTCAGAAAAATTTATTATCACAAAAACTAAAAAAAGATATTTTGCTGTTTTATATTTTTTTGAAAGCAGAAAAAAATTAAGAGAAAACAATATATACATCATTAAGATTGAAACTTGCCCAAGCCTCCCAATGGCACGAATAGAATTCACACCAGGAAATAAATTATAAAAAACTTGAAACAGTCCAAGTGGTTTAACTACTACTTTTCCATAACCATCTGTATATCCCAAAGGTCCAAAAGACAAAAATACTATCGAGATAAACACAAAAAATACTAGTAACGTTAAAGATCTATTACTTAAAATATCTAAATTAGCCTTATATTCAAAATATCTTAGTCTTGTCATAAGGAAAATAAGCAATAAATAAGTTGCCCATAAGAAAAGTGCTGTAAGGTAAAATTTATATACGTCACCTCTTTTTAAATAACATGAAAATATTCCTGTGATAACAAATAATGTAACAAAGGCAATCATATATTTTTTAAATGTTTTTGAACCTTTCTGAATAATAAATATTGTAAGCAAAATGGAAACAAGAGGAATAAATCCTACGAAAGCAAATGTTTCACGATCTGGAAAGTTAACATTAAAGCTTTTTAAAAATTCCCACCTAGGGAAAAACGATAAAATATTTGATGAAAAATAAAATGTTTCATGTAGCCCTCGTTTCCCGAATGCTTCTCGAACATCAAGATATGGAAAGATTACAAAAACGATCGGCAATAATCCAATAAAAAAACCAACTAAAAAATTTTTAATAAATATTGCATCAACATATCTTGGCTTTAAGATAAAGATTCCAAGCCCCAAGAAAAATATAACAAGGCATAAAAAAACAGAATAATAAACAGCCGTAATAAATGATAAAAAAATTGTTAAGCCCAACAAAAAAGAATATTTTTGATTTTTATTTTCTAAAAATTTAAAAAAATAATAGATTCCAAGAGGAATAAAAAATATAAATTGAAGTTGCGGGTGTCCAATTATCCTATCTAAAGAAATATTGATAGAAAAAAGAGCGGCTGGAAAAATTGAAAACAATTTTGACTTTGTTAACGCATATAAAAGTAAAAATGTACAAAATCCATTTAAGAACCAAGATAGTAAATAACATGCATTATAGGAAGCATTAAAAGAGAAAAAAATTCTTAGGAACTTTACAAATAAAGCAGGTAAAATAAAACTATCACTCCATGCCAAAGTGTGGCCATAGGGATACAACATCGGGGTTTGAAAATATGGAAATTTAAATATGTTTTCTGATAAAAATGAGGCAAGCCAATAATACAGCCCCCCATCTCCATCTACTCCTGTAATGCTTGTATTGGTGATATTCACAAAACTAGCTTCTCTGTAAAGAAATAGCGTCAAAAGAATTACGACACATGCTAAAACTTTTGTAAAAAAGCTTGATTTATGAATTTCTATAAAGTCATCTCTCATTTTTAATAAGATATCTAATTTTATTAATTTATAAAAGTGTAAAAAAGAGTGTAAAAAAGGACACGCACTTTTTTACACTAAATACTAATAAACAAAAATAGAGGACAACAAAAATAGAGGACAAAAATAGAGGACACTCACTTTTAAAAATTCAAACAATTTACCAAAAAGTGCATGTCCTTTTTTATATATCTTTGTATCTTTGTACATTATCTTCTTCAAAATCTTGACTTTTTAGCAAAAAAAAGAAAGAATACAAGAGTTATTCCCCAGTAGCTCAGTTGGTAGAGCAAATGACTGTTAATCATTGGGTCACTGGTTCAAGTCCGGTCTGGGGAGCCATTTTTATCAACCATTCCTTGATAAGTGCTTATTAAAACATCAGCCGTTTTAAATCGTTTTAGTATATTTTGCACCATTAGCTCAGTTGGATAGAGCGTCTGACTACGAATCAGAAGGCCGTAGGTTCGAATCCTTCATGGTGCGTTTTTAAAACTCTTCTTTAAAATTTTTCATCATTAACAAATTTAGATTGTTATTCTTACTAAAATTCCAAAAAAAGGACACTCACTTTCTAAGATTCTGCTAAAGAAAGTCAAAAAGTGCGTGTCCTTTTTTTATG
>CAZHSB010000031.1:0-19905 GCA_964534945.1 uncultured Bdellovibrionales bacterium
ATACATTTACCAAAACTCTTACTCCCTTAGAAACTGCGACGAGTACATATACGATAACAAACACGAGTACCATGTTAGGGGGTTACAAGATTGTAACTCCTATAACACAAATAAAGAAACCGACTGCTAGTAAGAATGAAAAAAATAATATTAAAGTAATATTGGAAGATTTTGATGGAGGTTCGCTTCAAAATAATCCGAAGAAGCCAGATGCTGAATACAAATATTTAATTCACGTAAGAAAGTTAAAAAGGTTAGGTCATAAAGATAAGAATTATAGACTTGGAAGAAAAAAATTAAAAATAAGAAAAAGTAATAAATACACGATAAAAAATCCAGATGTAGGAATTTATTCATTAAGGTACAGGATAATTATCACAAAAAATAACGTAGTAAAAAGGACAAAGTGGACGGGAAGAAATTTAGTTGTTTTTTAGCCTTTTAGGGTTTGTCCTTTATTTTTAAAAAGAAATTTGGATTTCTCTTGACTCTCTAAACAATTCTTGGTATAAGTAACTTAAAGTAAGAACGAAGTTATATTTAATATGGAGACTGCGTTTTGGAAGAAAAAAATATAAGCTCAATTGTCGCTGCAAGAGGAACCGCTGAAGGGTTAATTCTTAGATTAGATGGAAAAAGTGAGGAAGATGTTTTAAAGGGAGCGGTGAAAGATTTCATAGATGCAAGAAAATCTTTTATTGAGGGGAGTGATGTTATAATTGAATGGCTTGGAAGCTTGCCAAATGATGATTTCGTTTCGAAGATTTCTGATATCTTAGTTCAAGATTATAAGATTAATATAAAAGGCAATAGGTTAAAAAATTCAATTGTAAAAGAGAAAATAAAAACTGATACAACGTTAGATTCTAACGGTAAAGAAAATTTTTATGATAAAGATGATGAGGAAGAGTTAAGCCTTTTTGGAGGAGTCGATGCTGTAAAAGATGTTCCAAAATCATCTTCTCCTAGAGAAACTTCAATCAAGCAAGTTGATTCTTATTCTTCAAATATTTTATCAGAAACGATGAGCTCTGATATTTGGGATGAGGCAAATACAAGAATTATTTGTTCGACGTTGCGTTCGGGACAAAAAATTGAAACGGAACATTCTTTACTTATTTTGGGTGATGTTAATTCTGGTGCAGAAATAATAGCAGGTGGAGATGTCGTCGTCCTTGGTACACTTCGAGGAGTTGCACATGCGGGAGCTTATGATGAGTCTGGGGCTGGAAGAATTATTTTTGCTCTTGATTTAAGGCCAACACAGTTAAGAATTGGCTCGGTCATTTCAAGAGGAGGAACTTCTGAATCGAATAAAAAACTTCCTGAAATAGCTCATGTTGATGGAGATTTAATAGTAGTAGAACCTTATAATTCACGTTCTTGGAAAAGGAAAGGATAAATTTTAAGGATAAAAAGATTAACGTCTATTTATGGAGAAGATAATGGATGTAAGTAATACAAAAACAACGAAGCTAGCTGAGGTGTTTGTAGTAACTTCTGGGAAAGGGGGCGTTGGAAAAACAACGACAACAGCAAGTTTAGGCGCCGCATTAGCGATGAAAGGTAAAAGAACATTAGTCGTTGATGCTGATATTGGACTAAGGAATTTAGATGTTATTCTTGGGCTTGAAAGCAGAGTCGTTTTTAATCTTGTAGACGTATCTAAAAAGGTTTGTAAGCCGAATCAAGCAACAATCAAATCAAAAAAATCTCCTAATTTATATTTATTACCTGCCTCTCAAACAGATGATAAAGACGTTATTTCAGAAGATGAAATAAAGACGACTCTTGAGTGGTACAGAAGGGAGTTTGATTTTATTTTGATAGATTCTCCTGCGGGGATCGAGCAGGGGTTCAAGAATGCGTGTGTGGCTGCATCATATGCGTTAGTCGTTACAACACCAGAAATTTCTGCAATAAGAGATGCTGATAGAGTTATAGGGTTATTGTCTGCTCGTAGTATCGAGCCAAAATTGATAGTTAATAGAATCGACTTTGGAATGGTTAGACGAGGAGATATGTTATCTGTTAGTGATGTGGAAGACATACTTGGAATAGAAACATTGGGCATTGTCGAGAGAGATGAGAGTGTGATAGTTTCTGCCAATTGTGGGGATCCTGTTGTGTATAATACAAAATCAAAAGCTGGAAATGCTTATGTAAGAATTGCATCGAGGCTTTGTGGAGAGAATATACCAATTACTTGTGGGGCAAAGATTTCATTGTTTGAAAAAATTGGTAGGCATTTAGGTTTAGGAGCATAAATTTATTTTGTTTTGTAATATGTTACATTTGGTAGGTTTCGATTATTTAATTTATGTGATAAAAATTTTATCCTAGAAAGTTTTTTTGGTTTTGTATTGAAATTTTAAAAAGGAGTTGTGTTGTGTTTAATGTGCTAAAAAGATTATTTTCGACTAAGGTGAATAAAGATTCAGAGACGGGTATTAGTAAGAGTAAAGTTCAGGCAAAGAGTAGGTTGCAGTTTGTTTTAGTACAAGATCGAGCAGGCTTGAATAATGAGGAACTTGCTAGTTTTAGAAGAGAGTTATTGAATGTTATTGAGAAGTATTTTATCGTTAAGGAAAACGATTTTGATATTGATTACAAAAGAGATGGGAATTCAACAAGACTTACGATAAATTCTCCTGTAGTTGTTAAAAGGATTGGTAAGAATAAGAGTGTAAATTCAAACGCTTCCGAATCACAAAAAAACGAAGAGCCAGAGCATAAAGCTCAAGATGGGATTAAGCAAGAGGATAATACTTCAGAAGAAAAATTAGAAATAAAGCTTAAAGATAATGGCTTAGGCAGAAAAAATTTTTCTAACAATCAAAATTTTAAAAAGAAAAAGAAAGCTTCAAATCAGTAATTAGTGTCTTCAATTAAGATGTGGAACGGTAAGTTTTTTTATCTTGAATATATTGGTAAGATAAAGTAAAGTCGTTTTAAATCAGATAATTAGTTCGTTGTTTTAGATTGTAGTGTTTTTAGAGTCATAATGTAAATTTTTTAACTTAAACAACCGATTCTCAGTTTTGGTTTTATTTTATTTTTTTTGATATAGCTTTATAGGCATGGATAAGTTTCTAGATATTCTAAATAGCGTAACTTTAAATTCTGCAACATTGTTTGTAAGTTTTATATTACCCTTTTCTTATTATGTATATAGTTCAAAGTTTTTTTATGATGAAGCAAAGATAAAGACATATAATTTTTTTAATGTCTTTTTTTCTATAATTCTTATAGCATTTGCATTTTATAAGATCACAGATTCAATATTGATTGGTAAATATAATAATTTAGAAATTGTTGCAATGCATTTAGCTGTTGGATTTTTAAGTATTCTAACTGTCTTTAGGAATAGAATGAGTTCAACTGATGAGCTTGTTAATTCTTTTTTAAACAAGCCAATGGCGCTAGGTGGTGAAAATCAAAATTCATATAAGCCAGAAGCTGTAGATAAAGAACAAATTGGAACGTATTCTTGGGATGATTTAATTATAAGTGATGATTTAAAAGATGAGTTAAATTCTGTTATTAAACTTTTAAAAGATCCAGAAAATGCAAAATCTTACGGCATAGATGTTCCAAAAGGAATTTTATTTAATGGTCCTCCGGGGACTGGAAAAACTACGATTGCAAGAGTTGTCGCGAATTTGGCTGGACTTTCTTTCTTTGTTTTGAGAGCAAATGAAATTGTATCTAAGTGGGTTGGCGAGTCTGAAAAAAATTTAACAAAGCTTTTTGAAACGGCTCAAGAAAATGCTCCTGCAGTTATTTTTATAGATGAGATAGATTCTATTGGAAAATCACGTTCTAGTTCAAATGCCGAACATTCTGATAAGCTCTTAAATCAACTTTTACAACTTATAGATGGTGTTATAAAATCAGAGGGCATTTATGTAATTGCAGCAACAAATAGGGCAGATTTAGTAGATAGCGCATTAAAAAGAGCTGGAAGATTAAATAGAACAATTGAGATTGGACTTCCAGATACACCGTCCAGAATTTTATTATTCAAGTTATATACAAAGAATTTAAAGCTTAACTATGAGATTGATTTTGAAGAACTTGCTAAAAAGACTGAAAATTGTTCAGCAGCTGATATTAAATCAATTTGTAATCAGGCTGGGCTTTATTCTTATCGTAGAGAGGAGGATCTTCCTAAGGGAGAAAGAACATGTGCCATTACTAAAAATGACATGGATCAATCGTTACTTGATTTTACAAAAGACAAAGAAGACGAGAATGAAGATTTAGATTTAAAAAAGAAAAAAGATCATGGAATAGTGCCTGTTAATGATTCTATCGAAAAAATTGATTGGAATGACATAATAATCTCAAATGATTTAAAAGAAGAGTTGATTTCTGTGGTGAAATTGTTAAAGGGAGCGGACAATGCTAAAAAGTTTGGGATAGAAGTTCCAAAGGGAATGCTTCTTTGGGGGCCTCCAGGAACTGGTAAAACTACGATTGCAAAAGTTATGGCAAATACTGCTGATATGTCATTTTTTGTCCTTCAGACAAGCGATATCGTATCAAAATGGGTTGGAGATTCTGAGAAAAATTTAACAGCATTATTTAAAGCTGCAGCCAAATATGCGCCATCTATTTTGTTTATAGATGAGATAGATTCAATAGCAAAAAATAGAAATGAAAGTAATGCGCAACATTCAGATAATTTATTAAATCATTTATTACAATTAATAGATGGAGTCATAAAGAGAGAGGGGATTTATATTATTGGTGCCACAAATAGGCCAGATCTTGTTGATCCTGCACTAAAAAGAGGTGGAAGGCTTACAAAATTAATTTATATTCCTCTTCCTGATTTTGATTCGAGA
The DNA here is from genome assembly GCA_964534945.1 of uncultured Bdellovibrionales bacterium. Classification (GTDB taxonomy): domain Bacteria; phylum Bdellovibrionota_C; class UBA2361; order UBA2361; family CAKMMH01; genus CAZHFA01. The sequence goes on from CAZHSB010000031.1 coordinate 4,851, forward strand.
AAAGCTTTATTAAAATTATTTTTTAGCAAATACGTTTTATCTTCTAGTATTGATTATGACTATTTAGCAAAACGTGTTGAAGGAAAATCTGGCGCTGATATAAAAGCAGTTTGTGCTCAGGCTGGTCTTAATTCCTTTAAGAGAAATGTTGCTGAGGGAACTCAAGATTATGTAATTTCTAGTCAAGATATAGAAGATGCTTTAAATGAGCTATGCTAAAAATAAAATTGTTTTAAGAAGCAAAGGTTTTTTTAGGTAAGATAATCTTACGATATTTTTGTATTTTTTAAATTTCAAAGATTATCTTTTTAAGGTATTTTGGGAGATTTTACGATGGCGGGAGAAGGGCGTCTATCACAACAATCAGTACAAGGAAACTCCTCTCCAACTCAAGCACAGGGGAATAACGATCCTACTACAGTCTCTTTGCCTGGAGGAGATATAAAAAATCAAGTACGACAATGGGGGAATGCGGTTGAAAAAGTAGTTTCTCAGCCAAAGGATGATCCTTCTCAGGTCCTAAAACAAGCGGGGGCAGAAAGAGCAAAAATAACAGCTCGTGAAAATTATGAAAACGATAAACGTTTAACTCAAGAAAGATTAGATCAGAACCAAAATGTGCAAGGAATAACGCAAGCGGGGGTAAGTACTGGTGAAGGAACTGTAGCTTCATTAGATCATGCGCAAGTTTTTAATAATGTACTTGAAAATTTAGCAAAAACAAAAAAGAAGAAAGGGACATCATCAGATGGAATTTGGAAGACGGCAATTCCAAAGATGATGGATTTGATAGAGCAAAATGTTGATGTGGTAGATGAAGCATTAAAGAAGATGAATGATTCTGATGTAGGGCTTAATGCAGATAAAGAATCTTTGCAAAATGCAGCAAAATCATTAGTTGCTTCTTTAAAAGGCGATCAAGTAGCAAGTACTTTTTGTGGACAGGCATCTCAAGATTCAAAAGAATTAGAAGATAATATAGCGAAAGCTTTAGTTGAAAATAAAGATGATATTTTAAAGATAGAAGATGAGGGTGAAAGATCAAAAAGAATTCAAGCAATTGTTCTATTAGAAATACTTTCACAAAAAAATGAAAGTGAAATTTCAATTAATAAATTAATATTAGGATTGTCTTCTCAAGATGAAAATATAAAAAAACAATCATTAGAGGGATTAAGAGATTTTTCTTTTGAAGCCACAGAAGAAGAAAGACTTTTATTGCGAGATGCAGGAATATTAGAAAAATTACCAAAAACTGGAGCTACTGCTGGATATCTTAAAAAGTGGATTACGATAGAAAAAGAAGATGAGGCCAATAAAATTTCTGACAAGAAAAAAATTGAAGTTTTTCAAATAGAGCTTGAAAAGTGTGGAATATCTAAAGACATTACTAATACAAGGATTTTAGAAGCTTTGCAAAAATTTTCATTTGAAGCTACAGAAGAAGAAAGATTACTATTAAAATCTGTAGGAATATTAGAAAAATTGCCTAAAAGTGGTGCTACGGCAGGATATTTAAGAAAATGGCTTAGTGAGGATAATCAGGAAAAAGTAAAAAATATTGTAGAGACAAAGAAAGCGGATAAAAACGAACAAGAGCTTTTTAGAAAAGAATTGTTAGAAAAATATGGTATAGACCTTAATAATTTAAAAGATCCAGATAGTAAAGAACATTTAGAAACTTTAAATAAATTACAAGAATTTTCATTTATAGCTTCCGATGTACAAAGAGTTTTATTAAAAAAACTTGATGTAGTAAATAAATATTTAGAGTTCTCTAGTAATTTTACAGCAAAATATTTAAAGACTTGGATCGATGGGGATAGAGATGTTGCTCATCATCTTTCTAGTAAAAGAAAATCTACTATAGAACAATTTAATGAAAAAGTTTTAAAATATGATTTAAGATTAGATGAACCATTAACACGTAGGACATTAGAGAAATTAATGTTATTTTGTTCGGAATCGACTTATGATGAAAGAATTTTATTAAGAGAAGCAGGTTGGTTTGAAAAATTAAATAGTATTCCTAAAACTGAGCGAGGAGCAACTGGAGATTTTTTAATTAATTGGTTAGATAAAAGTAAGGACGTTGGCGCAAGTGCCAATATATTCCAAACTGAATTTTTCTCTAAAAAATATCACTTAGATGAGCTAAATAGCAGTAATTTAAAAATAGTTAATGAAAGAATTTTAGAGTTAGAAAAGTTATCTTCAAGTGCCTCTGAGTATCAAAGAATATTATTAAAGAATTTAGGCCTTTCAGATAAACTTCCAAACGACTATAGGGGAAGATTCTTAAAAGATTGGCTATCAGCAGAAAATTTTGAGGAGGCAAAAAAGGTATTATCAGATGAAAGTCACATATCATACAGCGAAGTTAAAGTAAAAGATGAAGCAAGATTTGATGAATTAGGTACGTTGTCTGAATCTATATCAAAAGACGACATTATATTATCAACTAAATTTTTGGTAGATTTTCATAATATGTCGGAACTTGATCAAAAAGGCTTTTTGTTAAATTTTGAAAATAAACATGGGCAGACATTAGATAGCTATCTAGATAAAAATGGATTAACTGAGATAAAAGAGGCTTTAACTGGTTCTAAAGATAAAATGTTAAAAATTATTGATTCAAGTCCAGCGTCGAAAGATCAAGAAAAAGAAATATTGCGGTTGATGGTAAATGGGGAAAATGTTTCTGGTGAAATGCTTAAAAGTCTTTTAGAAAAAATCATGATGATTTTATCTGATAAAAAAGCCATGTTGATTGTGCAAAGTGGTGAGCATCAGCATGAAATAGAAAATTTAGATAAGCAAATGAAAAGTTTTATTTCTTTTTGTGAGGAGAAGGGGGTTGACTCTAAAATTTTAATACCGGTTAATCAAGAGGAGGCTCAGAATCTACCAGAAGAAAAAGTAGTATCTAGTGAAGATGGCAAATATTATATTTCAGTTGAAGCGCAAGAGGCTTACGAATTAAATTGTGAATCTAGACTTAAAGTAAGATTTTTAGAGAGACAAACTCAACTTGCTGAAAATTATGCAAGGATAGAAAATGGATTTAAATCAGATCTTTCCATAAAATCTATAGAAGATGAATTTCAAAAATTATGTGAAAAGCATAAGGATGCATTACAAATTGATATCGAGGTTCAAAAGCAAATTTTTAAAGATAATGTTGAAGAAATTGGTAATAAAATTAGAGTCGCACGAGATCTTGCCGTTAAAGTTTATAATGCAATAGATAAAGAAGATGTTGATACTGCAAAAATTTATCTTGATCAAGTAAGTTCGGATCCTGTTTTAAAAAAATATTTTTTAGAATCTTTTAAAGAAAAATATGGGAAAGATTTATGTACTGTAGTACACGAAGAATATAAAGATGGAATTGTAAATCATGGTACAAGAGATGAAGAACGAATGTATCAAGCATTATTAGATGGTGATAAGGCGACTTATTATTCTGTAAGATTGTACTTAACAACTTGTGATAATACTTTTTATGTTGGTGACCAAGCGGTTGTCGATTTGTTAAGGGAAATTAACAATGAATCTGTATCGCCAGAATTTCTTCTAAATTATATAAGCCAACATCAAAATGAATTTGCTGAATGTGGAAATGATGTTAATGTTTTTAATCAAAAATATGGAAAGGAAATTCAAAAGGAATTTACAAAAACATTAAAAATTGGGATAGATCAAAATTTTAGGGAGTTAGGATATTTAAAAGAAGCATCAGATAAATTGGGAAAGGGGAGAAAAGCTGGAAATCTTATTGATGTAGTTTCTTATGCACAAGATGGAGAAGGAGCTGTGCAACAAGAATCTGTTGCGTTGTGGTCAGGAGATACGGAGCTTGCAGACCAATATAAATTTTTTAGGAATTTAGGGACATTTAATGATAATGAAACGCAGGCAGGAATTGATTTAGAAAATATAGTTACAGATCCAGAGACGCATAAGATTGATTTTGAAAGAGTAAAAAAATTTGATTCACTTTGTGTAAGAATGACGGGAAAACATGCAGATAAGTTGCTAGAATCTAAATTTTCAGGAGATGAGTTAAAGTGGATGCAAGCATTAATTGCTGGGAATGAGATAGATGCAAATGTTTATAAAATAGAATATTGTGTAAATGGTGTGGGAACTTATAAGAATAATATATTTGAAACATTTGAATTTTCTGCAAATGTCGTAGATGAAAAGGCAAGAAGAGAGTGGCTTGAAAGGAACCAAAAAATTGTTGTTAGATATAGAGAGTTAACAAAAAAAGATTTATATAAAAGACTTGACCAAGATCTTGGTGGTTATGACAGGGAGGTTGTAAGAGCATTAATAAATACAGGTGAACTTACAGATGAGCAAAAAATAATAAGAGCCACTAAGGGAATAGGGACGAATGAAGATTTATTAAGAGAAGTATTAGAAAAGTATCAAGGTGATCCTAAGGCATTGCAGGGCTTACATGATAGGCTTAAAGAGCCACCTTACAATACAGATTTAAATAACCTTTTAAAAGCTGAATTATCTAGAAATGATGAATTTGATATCTTATGGCTTGCAAACCCTAAAAAGACGGTACAAGCGACATATGATCATGAATGTGAGCGAGTAAAACGAGAGAATTTCTCTCTTTGGGGAGGAAAAAATTGTCAAAAAATGAATGAAGAGTTGGAAAGATTGAAAAAGGAATATGAAAAGATTCCTGAAAGTAAAAGAGATCAATTTGCCTCAAATTTTTCTAGTTTTTATTCATCAGCAATGACTTTAGAACACCACGCAGATTTATATAGGGGAGAGAAGGAAGCGATAGCTGATATAGCTTCAACGGTTGTCACTACTGCTGTCGTCGTAGTTGGAACGACTATTGTTATAGTAGGATCAGGAGGAACTGCAACGGGATTTGTCGTGGTTGCTCTTTCAAGTGGAGCTGCCGGGATGGCGACAAAGGGGGCCATAAAAGGAAGTGGCTATGATTATTCAGAAATGGCAATTGATGCAGGAATTGCTGCAGTTGATACAGCATCAATGTTTGTTGGTATAAAGGCAGGAGCTGTTGCAAAATGGGCAACTAAGGGTGTCGCTCAAAATGGTATAAAGGGAGCAGTGAAAGAAGGCTCAGAAATAATGGCAAAAAAATCAGCAGAAAAGCTTGCCCAAAAAACAGCACAAGAGGCAGGGAAAGGAGTAATGAAAGAGGCGTTGGCTAATGGAGCGACAAAAACAGCAGCGAAAGAAGCTGGGAAAAAAGCAACTGAACAATCTTTAAAAGAATCAGTAGAAGACGTGGCTAAGCAAACAGGAGAGAATGTCGCAAAAGGGACGCTAACGGTAGCGGAAAAAGGGGCACTTGGAAAAATAAAATCTGAAGGTGAAAAAGCAGTCATAAGAGAAGTTGCAGAAGAAGCTAATAAAAATATAGCTATATCTTTATATAACAAAACAAAAAATGCAGTTATCGATACAGTTGTTTGCCCTTTTGTAGAAGGTTCTGTTACTGCTGGTACTACGGCATACATAGCGTCTTGGGGAAATGGAATATTGCGTTCTGATTTTGAAAATGGAGATGCTTGGGAAATAATTTGTGATGTAAATTCACGTGCAAATAAAGCTACGGCATTCGCAGCATTAACAGGTGGAATTTTTAATACATCGTTATCTGTTTTGGGAAAAGGTTTTGGAGCAATGAAACGTCCAAAAGAAGTACCAACGCCTAAGCATGATTTTAGAACAGTTGAAATGCCTAATAACACATCTCATGTAGGGACATTTGGTGGGGGAGAGATACCAAAAGGTAAAATATGTAGTGATGGTAAAAAACAGTTTATCTTAAGAGATGATATACCAAAAGGGACTAAAATATTCAAAACAAAAAGTGGAAAAAGCTATATAAAAGTAGGTGAAAGAGTAGAAGAAAATATAGGAGGAAAGGTTAGGACTTCTGCTGGTAAGGGAAGGTTCGTGGAGGTCTGTGATAAGGAAGTTCCTAAAACAGCTAAGCCTTTAGCTGTGGAGTCTACACCTAAAACACAATTTCCAGAACAACAAATAAATGTTGACGCTGTTACGAATCCAGTTGAGGTTATGCCAAAAAGAGTAGTTAACCAAAAGTGGGAAGATTTTATTTATAAAAATTTTAAATTACCACGAGATAGAGTGAGTAATGTTTTTGAAGTTAAATTAACCCCAAAAGAATTTCAAAAATTTTTAAAATCAAAAGAGCTTCCTGAAAGATTTTTAAAAGGTCAAAAACTTTTTGGCGTAGGAGAAGGGAAAACTCCACTTGCTATTATTAGAGGCGTTGACAAAAATGGAAAGATAATTGGTTCTGCAATGGTTAGGATCTCAGAGGAAGGTGCGGTTTCATCAGCTGGCGCAATTGCTATGCTAACTGAGAAAGTAGAAGAGGAGTTAGATAAAGAAGATAAAAAAATACCAAAAGAAAAAGAAAAGCAGGAACAAGAAGAAAGCCAGAATCCAGCTCAAAGAGATATTACGCAAGAAGAAAAAGATAAAGATACTGAAGAAGATAGGAAGAAAAAAGAAGAGAAATCACCTATTGAAACAAAACCTGAGGAAATACTTCCAAATATTGAAAAACCAACAAAAGAAAAACAAGAAGTAGATGTAAAAAAAGAAGATAAAAAGCAGGAAGAAGAAAAAAGCGATAACAAAGAAGATGATAACCCAACAGGAGGAAGTAGTAGCGAGACAGTAGAATATGCTTTTGATCCAAATCAATCTAGAGGAGGTGAAAAAACATCTGGAGGTGGCGATGCGCCAAGTGATGGCGGAGTTGGAGGGATTGTTACAAGTCAATCAGATGATAATAAACCATCATCTGGGAGTGGAGGCGAAGATGCGCCAAGTGATGGTGGAGTTGGGGGAGTTAGTACAAGTCCATCTAGTGATAATAAGCCATCATCTGGAGGTGGAGATGGAGATTCACCAAGTAGCGGTGATGGCCCATCAATTATTGAACGTTCGAACAAGAAATCAGATCCAACAATAAGGCACACATTACAAAGTTGCAGGAATGAAGATATAAGTGGGGAGCGTGTCAAAGTTAATGAAGAAAATATTAATGTTAATCATGTACAAGCTTCTGGTTCATATGTCGAAGTTCAGGCTGGTTCAGTAGGTTTCAAGAATTCAAATTTACAAAATGCTAATATAGAAAATTTAGGGGAAGGAAAAGGAGTTACAAGTTTAAGAAACGATGATATTAGTGGAGCGAATATCGCTAATTGTGGAGAAGTCGCAAAAATACTTGAACAGTTGTCAGCCGATTTAAAAAATGGAGTTAGTGAGAAAGTAATACAAAAAAAATTATATAAAATTATGAAGGGAAGCATTTATAATGAGAATACGATTTTTAATAATGATGCAGAAATTAATCAAGATATCCATGCAATGGTAGAAAAATTTTCAACTAAAGTTGAAAATGGATCTTTATTATTGTTTGATTATATGAAGACTAGACTTCAAGATAGCGATCTTGTTAATGTGGAAGAAATTGAAGATTTAAATAGTATTCCAGAAGCAATTGGTAAATCTTTAAAAGAAGCTTTGGGAGATGAAAATTTAGATGGAAATGTTTATTTAATTATTGATAAAAATACACAAGAAAAATTTTACGTTGCAGAAAATTTTGAAAAAGAAGGTGAGTTATTTGCTGTTAGGGCAGAAAAAGCTGAAAGACAGAGTGATGGATCGTTTGTTTTTGATAAAGAGGGAAAAGCAATACTACATGAAGATAATAGTGGAGTTAAGGAAGTAAGTATCTCTGATTTTCTTGCTTCTGTATCATATGATAAAGATATATTTTCATCTAAAGAAAAAGTCGTAGAAAAGAAAGAAGAAACTCTAACTGCTTCAATGAATTTTGTATCTAGAAATAAAAATGTAGATATTAATGAGGAATTAAGTAATAGAATAATATCTTCTAATAATTTTATTACTAATGAAACATTAATTTACGATATTGAGCATTCAGCTCATTCTCCAGAAATTGAGAATGAATATAATATTTCAAATTTTGATAAATCATTTACTGAAAATATAATTAAAGAAAAAGAAGCCGAAGAATCTTTGGAAATAAAAAAATTTATGCAAGTTGAAAAATTATTTTCAGGAATTTTCTTGGAAAGTGATTTGCTTAAGAAGAGGGAAGAAAAGATAAAAGAACGGAATCATAGACGATATAATGTTGATGAAAAAATACTAATACGTGTTATTGAAGAAAACTTAAGGCTTTCTCAGATAATAAGGTCAAATACTGAAATTAGCTTAAGAGGTAATAAAACATTAGAGAGTATGCTAAATAATCAAAATATTGAATATGATTATAAAAAAGTATTAAAAGAAAAAATAAAAAAATATAAAGGTATAAAAAAGAAAAAAGATTATGATGCATTGATGAGGCAAAGAATTTTTGAGATCAGAAGATTATTTATGTTTCTTATAATGCAAGCGCTTTTAGGAAAGGAAGAAGAATCTGAAGAATCTAGAGTTAAGATCCTTAAATTTTTAGAAAGTTTGGATCCAAAACTCAAAAAAGTATTAAAACCCGATATGATTTTTAAAAAATTATTAGTTTCTATTGGAAAAGAAAGATTAGGAAAAATATTAGAAATGAAAAGATTTCAAGTGCTTAGCAAAATGCTCATAGTAAATGACGAAAATAGTCAAAATCTTACAAAAAATAAATAGAATCAATATATTAAAAAGTAAAGATTTCCTTACGATAGTTTTGCATGTGGTCTCTTAAGATCTTGATGTATTCTAGGACATGGTAATTCATTAATGGCAAAGGTAAATCTTTCTAATACAAAACAATCTCCAAATAAAGAAGAGGCGGACGCATCTCTTCTTAAGGATAAAAGTTTACCTAACATGAACTCTTCTGCTGAATTGCCCCCAATAAATAAGAACGAAATAAAACAAGAACAACGACGAAGGCAACAAGGACAACGAGACCAAAGGCTTGCGCAAACACAAGGTACAGGTTCTGATTCGCCAACTGATTTATCAACTTCGATGAGTGAAGAAACAAACTTAGGAACTTCTAAAAATTTAACAGTTGATAATAATCCATTATTATTTCATCTTGAACAACTTTTAAAAAAGAAAAAAGCAAAAGGCAAAATTTCTGATAAATATTTCCATACTATTCCCAAAATGATTGAAATAATTACTGAGAGTTTAGAAGATGTTGAAAATGGATTAAATAAAAAGGAAAACGCAGGAGAAGGATTAAGTTCTAATTTGTCAGATCAATTCAATGCTCTTCGTTCCTTGTTAACTAATTTAAAAGGGGATCAAGTTGCTCTTTTAAATATTTCGCAAGATACTGGGGCGAATGCGAATCAAGGAGAAGAACCGCGGTTAGATGAGTTTAAGAAAAGCCTTTTGGAAACTATAAAAAATGCATTGCCAGAAATCGAAAAAATAAACGATGAAAAAGAAAGAGAAAAAAGGATAAGTGCAATTATTTTATTAGAGATAATGTCCTATGTTACAGAAGAAAATATTTCTCTTAATAATTTAATATTAGGATTATCTTCTCAAGATGAAAATGTAAAAAAACAATCATTAGAGGGATTAAGAGATTTTTCATTTGAAGCAACAGAAGAAGAAAGACTTTTGTTAAGAGATGTTGGATTATTAGATAAATTACCAACAGAAGGTGCTACTGCAGGATATTTAAGGAAGTGGCTTGTTGCAGAAAAAGAAACTGATTCAGAAAAGATTTCTTATAAAAAGAAAATTGAATTATTTCAATCAGATCTTAGAAAAATTGGAATAGATTTAAACAATCTTGATTCAAAGACATTAGAAAAATTAAGGGATTTTTCATTTGAGGCAACAGAAGAAGAAAGACTTTTGTTAAGAGATGTTGGATTATTAGATAAATTACCAACAGAAGGTGCAACTGCAGGATATCTAAGGAAATGGCTTAGTTCAAAAAATGAAGCTGATGCGAAAAATATTTCTGATAGGAAAAAGGAAGAAGTAGATGATAAAAAATCTTTGAATGAGTTAAAAAATATATTGGCAAGATCAGGTATAAATATTAACAATTTTATTGATGCAAATGCATTAGGAAAAATAAGGGATTTTCTCTTAGAAAATAAGGAATTAGCTCAAGAAAAAGTGATATATGAAGTTAAACAAGTGCAAGAAGTACTAAATAATTACTCTGAGCTCTTAAAAGTAGAAGGGAAAGAAAAAGCTGAACGTTATTTGTGCAAATCTTTAATTGGAATGACTGATTTTCAAATTTCTATATTACAAAATGATTATCTAGCTAGAATAAATAAAAATCTTCCTGGGGGTTCGAATGCGAATAAAGAGGCAGAAGTTATAAATGATTTTATACTTTCAATGAGGCAAGCCCCATCATATGTCTTGAGACGAGGAGGCGCATTTACTTTAGGTCAAATGTTAGATGACTTAAATGGAAAAATGGAGAATGCTGATATTTTATTTCTAGAAGATCTTTTAAATGGGAATTCATATGGCAAATATGACATCATAAATCAATATTTTTCTTATAAATTTTCCAAAAACATTTTGACGCGTTTAAAGACCTTATGTGATGAGGATAAACTTTCTAAAACTTCATATGATTGTTTTAAGGCAATGCTAGATAAGGATAAGTATCGTGCTTTAGCAATAAAACTATATGAGGGAAAGGAAAGGGGAGATTATTCTGCATGTCAATTTGTAGTTTCAGATTTGATGCTGGGGGAATCTGAAATAATAATTAATTCTCTTAAAGGATATTTATTTGAAAGAGGAGAAACTTGTGGAATAGAACCTTTTTTTGCTGGTGCCGATAGAATCCAAGGAGGAGCGCAAGTACAATTATTTTTGGGGGTTAAAGGAGATAGGCAAACGCAATTTACTTTTGGCGATAATAATTGGCAAAAACAAAAAGAGCTACATAATGACTTGATAAATGATAAAGAAAATGAATTGAAAAAATTAATAGAAGAAAATGGTCGTATTAGTGAATTAAAGAGAGGTGAATATGAAAATTTAACAGATGAAATAGTTTCTGAAAAAAATAAGATAAAAAGAATAAAGAATCAAGAATTTATATTAGATGAGCTAGCAAAACCAGAAGGAGAGAGAAACCAAGAAAAATTAAGTAAAGCGATAGAGACAGAATTAAGATTTTTAGCCAAAGAAAGGGCTGATATCAAAAAAATATTAAATAATAAAAATAAAATTAAAAACACAATTATTGAAATTGATAAAAAGGCTTATAACCTAGTCTCATTATGTGAAGATAATCAGCAAGCATCCTTGTTGTATAGAGGATATATTGAAGAGAGTAAAAAAAATTTTCTAACAGTTGCATACAGTGAAGCGTATCTTTATGGCCAAGGCGAAGAAAGGAAAAGATATCTTGGAGCCTATCATCCATTTTATCCGCGTTATGCAGGATACGATAATGAGGAGTCTAGATGGGAAAACCTTCAAGAGCTTATTGGAAATAATGGTGCTTTTCAAAGTGCAACAATTCAAGAAATGATAGCCTCTGCGAGAACGGCTGGAAGAGAAAAAATAAAAGATGCCCGTAAAGAACTCGAATTTTTATACGGTACTGAATTTGCAAGTGGTGAAATTATAAAAGAGGAAAATTGGTCGTGGCATAAGGAGGGGGATGTATCATTTGATGCTGCAATTACATTAAGGGGACTTATTGATCTTGCAGCTCAGGAATTTAAAGAAAATGGAAATAATAATGGAACTTATTGTAAATGTTTAATAGATGTATTAGATAAATTAGGTAGATGCTCTATTGAAGCTAGGACTCTTTTAAAAGAGTCTTTCTCGAGGGGGGGGAAACAAGATTGTATTTCCGTATATGTTGGAAAACAATTTGCAAATGATTCTTTCTGGAATAGTGTAAAAGCAACTTTCGGAAATTTAGATGCTTTTAACGCCAAATTTGATAGTGAAAAAATGGTGTATGTTCAATGTGTTATAAATGTCGAAGATAAGGTTTGTGGAGAAGCTCTTGGATATGTATCGCTTATACTTGATGCTGCAAGAAATGGGAGATTAGATTATGATACAATTCCTAATATTTTGGAACGTATTGGTAGTAGTACACCATCTGATGACTTTATAGAGAGAGAATTGGTTAAAAGAGGAATATCTCAAGATGATTTTTCAAAGATGGCTAATGAAGTTAATGAAGCGCAAATAAACCTATGCAATTTGTTAAGCTCGTTTGGATTAACACAAGAAGAAATAATAAATATTCTGCAGACAAAAAACATTGATGGATTAAATCAAAAATTATCAAAAGATCAGATTGGCGAAATTCGGAAAGTTGTAGATAAAGTCGTAACCTCGAGTGAAAAATTTTTTAATTTGATGAATGAAATAACTACAGAATACAGAAAGACCATGTTGGCTAGCGTTGATGAAATTTACCAAAGACAACATGGAAAAAATATTTCAGATATATTTGTTGGTGATGATATTGTTTCAAAGTGTAGGCAAGGAGAAGCTCAAGCTCTTCTAGTTGGAGAGATAGAAAAAGCGGATATTTATAGGTTAAGAATAATAGGAGAGATGAATTCTAAAGGGGAAGATCTTGTAAAGAAATTAGAAGAAATGCTTTATGATGTTGATCAAGCGACGGGAAGAAGGACTACTTTAAACTTAGAGAAAATAGAAAAGTTTAAGAGACTTTGGCGGGAATGTTTTAATGAAGAATTTAATTTAGATAGGTTAGAAAGATATTCTTTTTCAAGTGATTATATAGAAACGATTTCTACATCAGATGGTGCTACTGTAAGCATTACCCATGAAAGAAAAAATTTAAGAAATTGGATAAATAGTTTAATAACCCCACCTGAAAATGATACATATGGTGCTAGTGCTCAAGCCTATGCTATGGAACATTATAAGCAATTTGGAAATAGAAATGGAGTTGTGGCTGTAATATCTTCAACATTTGAAGGGAACATGTCTAATGATGAGCGAGCGTCGAAAAGGAAAGCCTTGGAAGAAGTCCTTAGTAAAGATTTAAAAATTTACGTAGACGAAATGAGGTTGTTTGGGGAGCCAGAAAAACAAGCCTTAAATTCTATGATAGATACGGGAGAAGTTTCTGATGCAATAAAAATAAATATGGCGCTTTTTTGTAGATGGAGAGCGGAGCCAGAAAAAATCATGGAAATTTTAGAAGTTAAAACGCAAGAAGAAATTGAGAAGATAAAAAAAGATTATAAAGCCATTACAGGACAAGATTTAGAAAAAGTTTTTGAAAATAAACTCTCTGGATATGCAAAATTTGATGCAGTTTGGGCATTAAAACCTCCGAAAACGCAAGAAGAAAAAAAACAATATATGAAAGAACGGATGGAATTAGAAAATAGTGGTGTGATTTCTTCTCTATATAATGTGAGCAAAACTATGCAAGTAGTATACAATGAGGCTTTGAGGGCGACTAGTGAAGAAGAATTTAATAAATCATATGAGAAATTTGTCAGAGTAGCTGATTCTTTTCGAGCTTCTAAAAATGCCACAACAGAATTTGTAACAGGGACTGCAAAAGTAGTAGTCGTCGGAGGAGTCACAATAGTATGTTTTGCTAGTGGAGTTGGTGCTCCTCTAGGTTTTGCTATCGTAGGAGGAACTTCGCTAGCAATGAGCGCAGGTGCTGATAAGCTTATAAATGGAAATGGTTATGAGTTTTTTGGTGTAGATGGTGCTGTTGATGTTGCTAGTTCTGTCGCTGATGGAGCATGCTTTATAGTCCCTTGTGGTGCGAATAAAATAATTATGAAATTTTTACCTGGAAATAAATTGCTTCCAATTATGATGAGAAGTGGGATAGAATTTGGTGCTTGGTCCGCAGCCGATGCTCTTTTCCCTGCAATAGCGCAAGAGAATTATTATAGATTTGATAATGAAAAAAATATCGAATTTTTTAGAGACACTTTTAAGGACGCTACACTAAAAGGTGCTCAAGGCTTTATCCTTGGTGCAGGTTTGGCGGGATCTGTAGTAATAGGGGGAAGAATAGTAAAAATATATACTACAGCAGGGCAGTTTCCCGCAGTAAAGCAAGCGGTTGATAGTGGTATGGAATATTTATTATCTACAAGAAGGTTTTCAGAAAGGGCGACTGATTTAATAAGAAAAACTACGGCGAGGGGGATTACGCCTAAAAGTTTAGAGGGGATGGGGAAGGTAGGAGAAAAGGGAATAAAAAATTTATATTCAATTTCAAAAAACGATGTTTCTAAAAAAACTCAAGAATTGTTAGAAGCAATTATGAAAAGAGGCCATGCGACTCCAAGTGAAGTAAGAAGGTTAAGATTATTTCATGGCTGTGAAAATTTAGGTAGAGGAAGTGGAAATTTAAATTGGCTAAAGATTGTTGATAATTCTGGAAAAATAATAGGAAAGCCGATTCCGATAGTCAGAGATTTTACAGCAAGATTTGTAACAGATAATTCTAGATTTTTGGGAAGTGAATGGTTAACAAGAATGAATGTCGTTTCAAATAAAGTAGGAAATATTTTTAAATCAACGAAAAAATTAAGTATAGAAGAATTTTCAAGTTTTGTAGCAAGAAAATGCGTAACTTCTTCTGAAGCTGAATCTATGGGAGCAAAAATATTTGCTATTGGATCTGGAAAAAATCCATATATTATACTTACAGGTCCAAATGGTTCTCGAATGTTCCCAATTATAAAGGATTTTACGATGCATTCTCCAATTTCTCCAAGTCTTATTTTTAAAGATGAAGAAGATAAGGATAAAGATAAAGATGAAAATAGGAAAAATAATGAGAAAGAAAAGGAAGAAAATGATATTCCACAAATGATTGCGTTGCCAGTTGATTGGGAGCAAGAAGTTGTTGAAGATAAGGATAAAGAAAATCAAATAAGAGATGCAGAGTACAAAGCATTAGAATCTAAAGTTGAAAATTCAGAAGTATTAAAAGACAAGGTTGATCTAAAGGAATTAAGAAGAAGATTTTATGCTAATGAAATAGGAATATCAGATGAGAGTATAG
>CAZHSB010000032.1:0-19426 GCA_964534945.1 uncultured Bdellovibrionales bacterium
AACAAAAACTACCCCCTAACTGCAGGCTGAAAGTCTGCAACAAAAAATTTTAAAAAATATATGGGACGTGTTTATAAAATGCATAATTTTAAATTATAAATGGCTTTTTCTCATAAAAAACCAATACCGTATTTCCATATTTTTTTTGTTTTGTTTCTTGAATGTTTTTAAATTGAAAATCTTTGTATTCCTTTGGATCAATTTGAACGATAATTAACGTTGGATTTAAAATATTTATCTGTTCATCAATAATATTCATCGCTTTTTCCCAGAGCCCTTTGTATTGAGGAGGGGCTACAAAAATAATATCAAATGCTGATGTGTTTGTTGTTAAAAATCTAAAAGAATCTTTTTGAAGAATCTTTGCTTGATTGTTGAACCCCGCTTTTGTCGTATTTGATTTTAATGTATTGATGGCATTATTGTTTATATCTAAAAAAGTTATGTGTTTTGCCCCCTGACTTAAGGCTTCAAGCCCAACGGATCCACTTCCCGCAAAAAGATCTAAAAAAGTTTTATCTTGAATTTCATCTCGAATCATATCAAAAAGAGCAGTTTTTACTCTATCTAATATCGGTCTAGTTGAATCTCCTGGTACAGACGATAATTTTAATCCTTTTTTTGTTCCACCAACAATTTGCATTTATTATTTACCCTGCTGAAAATAAGTTCTTTATTAAAATATTATAAAAAGAACTTACCTTAAGATCTTTATATTGACAAGAATTTATAAAATAAAAATTATATTTTTTCTAAGAATTTATTATTCTTTATGTTAATATTAAACCATTGTAAAGTGTATTTATTGAATTTGATAATTTATACAAAGGAAAATCATGAGCTCTAATACAAATTTTGATGTAAGTAATAAATTTTTTTATATAACGACACCAATTTATTATCCAAATTCTTCCCCACATATTGGACATGCTTACACGACAATTATTGCGGACATAATAAATAGATATGAAAAATTTTTTGGCAAGAATACTTTTTTTTCAACAGGTACTGATGAACACGGGCAAAAAATTTTACAAGCTGCAAATAAAGAGGGAACTCCTGTTAAAGAATATATCGATAAAATCGTTAGCGAATTTAAAGAAGCTTGGAAAGAGCTTGGTGTAAATCCTAATATATTTATTAGGACAACCGACGACTTCCACGAAAAGATTGTAAAAGAGTCCCTACAAAAATTATACGATAAGGGAGAAATTTATAAAAAAGGCTATAGCGGTTGGTATTGTGTCAGTGAAGAAATATTTTATACAGAAAAAGATTTAATAAATGGAAAAACTTCGACAGGAAAAGAGGTTATCTTTGTTACAGAAGAAAATTATTTTTTTAAAATGTCCTTATATCAACAAAGATTGATAGATTATATAAACGAAAACCCTGATTACATTCGTCCAGAAAACAGGAGGCAGGAAGTATTGGGATTTTTAAAAGAACCTCTTGGAGATTTGTGTATTAGCCGTCCAAAATCTAGAGTTTCTTGGGGAATAGAGCTTCCTTTTGATACAGAATATGTGGTTTATGTTTGGTTTGATGCTTTGTTAAATTATATATCTAGCATAGATTATGGAAATCAAGAGAAAAATCAATTTAATAATTTTTGGAAAGAAAGTCATCATCTTATAGGAAAAGATATTTTAATAACACACGCTATATATTGGTCAACAATGTTAATGGCATTAGGAATATCTCTTCCAAAACAAATTTTTGCGCATGGTTGGTGGTTAAACTCAGAAGGCAAGAAAATGAGTAAATCTGAAGGGGATGTTGTCGCGCCATTAAACATGAAAGAAATATTTGGAAGTGATGCTTTTAGATATTATATGTGCCGAGGTGTAAAATTTGGAAGTGATTTATCGTTTGATATAGAAAGAGCAAAAGAAAAGTTAAATGATGAGTTGGCAAACAATTATGGAAATTTAGCTAGTAGAGTTTTTAAACTTGTTCATAAAGATTTTGAAGGGAAAATACCTGTTCCTCAAAATATCCTAAATGATGAGGCAAAGAAAATTTTAGAGATGGCGACAACATTATATGATCAAGTTTATAATTTTATAGAAAATCTTGATATCAATGAAGCGGTATTAAGCATAATGAATTTATTAAAAGCAACGAATAAATTTTTTGGAGATTTAGAACCTTGGAAATGTAAAAAAAATAATGAAGATGAAAAAGAAGCAGAATGCTTATTTACAGCATGTGAAGTTGTGCGTATAGCGTCAATTTTGTTATCTCCTGTGATGCCAGAGAGCACAAAGAAAATATTAGATGCATTAAATGTAAAAGAAAAAGAGTCTTACTTAAAAGATACTCAAAGTTTAAGATTAAATTCTGTAACCATAAAAGAGATAACGCCGATTTTTAAGAAATATTAATATAAGAGTTGTTAATGGAAGTTATATCTATTATCGATTTTGTCGAAACTAAAAATTTTTAAAAATTCTTCTACAAAACATGAGATAAAGTCTTTAAGCACTGGGGGAGTTCCCAAAATACTTTCTAAAGAAGTGACTTGAAGTCCTTTATATCCGCAAGGATTTATTAAAGAAAATTTTTCTATTACATTTTTTTCTATGTTAATTGAAAGTCCATGCATCGTGCAATATCTTCTTACGTGAATGCCAATGAAACCTATTTTTTGTACTTTGTTATTATTTAAAACCCAAATACCTTCTTTTTCTTCATCTCTAAAACTATCAATATTAAAATGTTTTAGCGTGTTTATTCCAACATTTTCTAATAAATGAACATAATCTTTAACAGTCAAATTAAAATCTTTTAGGTTAATTATCGGATAAAAAACTAATTGTCCTTTTCCATGGAAAGTTACCTTTCCACCACGATTGGAAGAAAAAAGTTTTATATTTTTTTCTTTTAGGAAATCAGAATTTACTAGTAGATCATTTTCAATTTTGTTTTTACCAAAAGTGATAACGTCTTGATGAGATGTTATCACTAAAAAACTTTTTTGAGGAAATTTTAATAAGTGTTCCCTTAAAATAGCCTGCAAATCAAAACATTTTTTATAGTCGCTATTATCAAAAAAATAAATTTTTAAAATCTTCATTGTAGACGTATTAGATGTTAGATAATTCTTTTCCTGTATTAAAGCAATTTTGTAAAATATTTTCTGTAGGATTAAATTGTGCTGTTATTGGTTCGCAAAAATTATTCCATTTTAATTTTTCAAAATATTCTTGTATTTTTTTAACACAAATAGGAGCCCAACCGTAAGAGCCAAAGCAAAAGCAAGTCTTATTTTGTGGCTTTAATCCTTCTAGATAGCATAAACATTTTGCTACTGTTGGTAAAATGTTCGAATTTAATGTAGGAGAACCTACTGCGATTACTTTAGAATCAATAGCTTCTGTAGCAACTTTTGTAATATCTGTTACTTTTAAATCACAGACTTGAATCTCTAAGTTAAGGTTTGTCTTTAATCCGTCTATTAATGAAAATGCCATTTTTTCAGTACTTCCCCACATGGAATCATAAATTACAAGCGCCTTATTTTTATTTATGCCTTTTGCAAAATTAGTATAAAGCTCAATCATCTTTGGAAGATATTTTTTTAATAAAAGACCGTGACTGTTTGCCACAATTTGCACTTCAAGATTTTTTAATTTTCCTAACGTTGTCAAAACTTGGCTAGCGTATGGCATAACAATATTTGCATAATATTTCTGTGCTTCATAAAGAAGAGTCGACAATTTTTCTTCTTCATCAAAAAGGCAAGATGAAGCATAATGTTGACCAAAAATATCCATGGAGAATAAAATTTTTTGATTTGCAAGGTAAGTTACCATGGATTCTGGCCAGTGAACCATCGGTGTATTATAAAAAAAGAAATTATTATCTTCGATTGTTAGTCCTTCTCCGTCTTTTACAATTTTAAAATTCCATGAAGATGAATCATAGTAAGAAGATAAAATTGATCTACATTTTTCATTACAAATTATCTTTATATTCGGATATTCTTTTACTACATGAGAAATGGAGCTTGAATGATCAGGCTCTGCGTGGTTGCAAATAATATAATCTAATGAGGCTGATTCTATACAGTCTTTAATATTTTTTAATAGAGTGTCCTTAAATAAATATTTAACAGAATCTACCAAAATATTTTTTTTGCCTTTTATTAAATATGAATTATAAGTGGAACCACTATCTGTATGATAACCATGAAAATTTCTAACGTTCCAATCCGTTACGCCAACATAGTAAACATCATTTGTAATATTTTTTATCATCGTTTTCTCCAAAATTAAATACAGTAGCTATTTTAGAATAGTTACTGAGCAAAATATATAGATAAATTTTTAACCTGTAATTTTCGAGGTGATTTTAAACGATATTAAGGGAAATTATCATCTAAAACTAGAAAGAATTAATATCAAGATCGCTACTATTTTCTCCTTGATAATCCTCGGATTGATATTCATCACCAATTCCCGATTCATCTAATGGATCAAAACGCGTGAACTCCCCAGAAAATGCTAATCTTACTGTGCCTGTTGGACCAGATCTATGTTTGCCAAGAATGACTTCTGCAATACCTTTATCCTGAGTCTCTGGATTATAGACTTCATCTCTATAAATAAATGCAATGATATCTGCATCTTGTTCTATTGCTCCTGATTCTCTTAAGTCTGCAATTCTTGGACGTTTGTCATCTCTTCCCTCAACGCTTCTGTTTAACTGAGAAAGCGCGATTACTGGAACTGATAATTCCTTTGCCAATCCTTTTAACGATCTAGATATATCTGCAATTTCTTGTTCTCTGCTATATTTGTAAGAAGGGCTTCTCATAAGTTGCAAATAATCGACGATAATCATTCCAAGTTTTTGTTCTCTTGCAAGTCTTCTTGCTTTTGCTCTTAATTCTGTGACTGTAAGGGAGGGGGTGTCATCAATAAAAATAGGAGCGTCTGCCAACCTGCTAGCCGCATCAACTAGTTTTGGAAAATCAGATTCTACAAATTGTCCCGTTCTAACTTTAGTATTTGAAACCCTTGCTTCAGAGCTTAGCATTCTCATAATAAGTTGCTCTTTAGACATTTCAAGGGAAAAAATGCCAACTGCCAAATCTTCTCTTAAAGCAATATTTTGAGCAAAGCTTAATGCCAACGATGTTTTTCCCATCGCAGGACGTGCAGCTAAAATAAAAAGATCTGAATTTTGAAATCCCGCAGTTAAATTATCTAATTTTGTAAAACCAGATGGAATACCTGTAACTGATTTTTTCTTGTCATAAAGTGTTTCTACAAGTTTTATTGCTTCTTGAACGATATCTCCAACATGTATAAAGGATTTATCTGACTTTTTATCTGATACTGATAAAATTCTTTGTTCTGTTTCATCTAAAAACTCTTCAATACTTTTTTCACCATCAAAAGCCGAAGTTACAATTTCGCTAGCTTCATGAATAACATTTCTTCGTAAAGAAAAATTCTTTACCATATTTGCATAATATGAGACATTTGCAGCGCTTGGAACAGAAGATGCTAATCTCGAAATCATCTCAAGTCCGCCACATTCTTCGAAAACTCCCGATTTTTTGAGCTCCTCGCTAAGAGTTACAGCATCGATAGGCTCTCCTCTGTCCGTTAATGCAACCATCGATTCAAAAATTTTATAATGAGCTTTTTTGTAAAAATCATCGGGAATCAAAAGCTCCATTGCAGTATTTATCGTGTAATTATCAAGTAAGATTCCTCCAAGGACTGACTCTTCTGCTTCATAAGAATGGGGAGGGATTCTTCCATATGATAAAGAATCATTATTTGAAACTGTAGAAAAACTTTTTTTTGCAGTATTCATGTTAATCTCTCCAAATAGTTTCAGAGTCCGAAAGATCTACCCATTTTGATGCTGATTTTAAAATGTTTTTGTTTGTATTAACTTTTCCAAAATCTGCTGTTACTGTTTCTGCATGTAAATCATTTGCCAATGAAATAGAATATGTTAATTCTTGACTCGGGCAAACGATAGTAATAATTTTTTTTATTGATTCATTTAAGATTGCTTTCTCAGGCTTTTCCTTGTCGTCGCTTGTATCAAAATTTTTGTTATTATCATCTATAGGAGAATGATCTTTAACAAAAGAAATCGTTTTGGATTCAAAGTGCTTTTGTTCATGTTGCTCCAATTCATTGATGGACGAAAAATTTGTATATCCAAAAGCAAATGCTACGATATCGGCAGACATCTCTGTATCTACTAGAACTTGTCTTGTAATCCCTTTAGGTGGAAGCCTTTTTACGACTACTTGAAATCCTGCTCTTTGTACGGCGTCAAGGTACGCGCGTTGTCTTGAATCATCTTCATAAGGAATCAGTGTGTAATATCTAGCCACAACAGGCTCTAGCCCTAATGATAAATTCTTTAATAGAGCTTGCATGCTAATTTTTTTATTAATTCGTCTTGTGGCTCTATCTAATCCTGTACCATCTATAAATATTCCGATCGCACGTTGCTCGCTTCGTTTAATTACCCCAGCTGAAGTTTTTTCGTATTTCACTTAGACTCCTTCTCTTTTTAAGGAAGACATAAAATAACAAAATTGATTCTGAATAAAACATTTTGTTACAAGACTGAAATAGTGTTTTTAATCACTTTTCAAAATCGAAATTATAGCACGATGAATATCAATTGCAAAACTTCGTTGAATTTTTATACATTAAGAGATAAAAAAAATAAAGTAAAAAGAAGAGGATAATATCTATATAAAAAGTTTAATAAACTTTAATTAAATCTCCTGATTTCAATGAGCTATAAAGTTTTTTGATGTCATTGCTATCGATTCTTATTCCTTGAACATCAAATGAGCTAATTTTGCTATCATGAATTGCCATGTGCTCATTAAGGTAAATGGCGCAGTCTCCCAAAGCTCCTTTTACATATCGTTCTTGAGAAAATTGGTCAGGAGGGGTTAATTCTCTTGAATAGTAATAATTATCGCTTGCATACCATAATGGGTTTAATTCTTTATGGAAAACACTATATATTCCAGGTTGTATTCCGACATTTTCTTTGATTGCAATTGTACTTAACGTTTCATCACCCTTTTTTATACTAAGAGTGTTCGATGTAGTATTTATTAAAATCCAGTTTCCTTTAATTTCATCATTAGTTGATAGAAAAGATAGCATATTTGAAGTTAATTCACTTTTTTCTTGTGGAATACTCTCTGCAATAGCAATCATTCCACTTTTAGGATAAGAAGGGGATTTAAAAAAATTATTACTAATTGTTTCCTGAGACCCAGTGTTAAAAGAACATGCAGGACAAAAAAATAACAAACCTAATAATGTGATTTTTATAAATTTTTTCATATGGAACCTTAAAATACGTTGCCAAAATATCGCAATTTATGTAATATCTAATAGTTTTAACTTCCTGTTTATATGATGTTTTTTGTATGAAATAGGTTCGCTTTTTTTAGTATTTTTTTGAAAATTTTATGAAAAAACACGTTATTATATTTATCAGCTTTATTTTGTTTTTCCTGTCTTCTTGCTCTTGGCACTCTCCAGCTCCTCAAACTGAGTCTAGCTTGTATTATGCAAAGTATATGGAATTATCTTCTGGAAAGGATATCGCAAGGGAAAAATTACCTAAACCTGAGGCAACGTTAAATAATGATGTTAAAAAAGAGCTAAAATATTTTTTAAAAGAAGATCGTAAATTTATTCTTCATTCTTTAAACAATAAAAGAAAATTTGAGCCGATGATGAGAAAAGCTTTTGAGGATCAAGGGGTTCCTAGTGATTTGATAGCTGTAGCGCTAATAGAAAGTAAATATGAACCTAATGCTGTTAGCCGATCTGGTGCCGTGGGAATGTGGCAATTTATGAAAACTACTGGGGAAATTTATGGTCTTTCTGTTAATTTGTTAGAGGATCAAAGACGAGATCCTGTTTTGTCAACGATTGCTGCTGCTAAGCATTTAAAAGATCTTTATATGGCTTATAAAGATTGGTATTTGGCATTAGCTGCATATAATTCTGGGACAGGAAATGTAAATAGGACGATCAAGAAAGCGCAGTCGAATGATTTTTGGGAAATCAAGTCACGTTTCAGAGAGCAAACTCAAAGATATGTTGCAAAATTTGTTGCAGCAAATATAATCTTAAATTCTCCAGAATATTGGGGATTTAAAACACAATAAATTTTTATAAGGTCTTTAAAGTGAAAAAATTGTTTTTTTTGTTGGTTGGCGTTTTTGTTTTTACTTTATCATATGCGCAAACAGAAGATGGAGTTATCGTAGAAGGAGTTGTCCCAACACAAACGGAAGCACCCGTTTCGAATGTCTCAGAATTAGCACCTAAAGCGAATGAATTGGCCGATAAATATAATAGCTTAGTTGAACAAAAATTGCGCTATGAGACTTTTTTGCAAGTTTCTAAAGATAATATACAAGTTAGTAAGGAAAAGTTAGATATCTTAAAAAAAGCATTTGAAGATCTTACGAATTCAAAATATACGGGCTACGATAAAGTTGTCGAAATAGGAACTCAAGTAAAATCATTATCTGATCAAACAGAAAAAACGATTGCGCTATACACAGAAAAGATTACCGAGCTTAGTAATATTAAAAAAGAATGGGAAACGTCAAGGGAAAAATGGCAACAATGGAGAACTGATTTTTATAAAGACTTTAATGTGGTAAGAGATGTTTTCGTAGAAGCAAATAAAAATATTAATCTTGCGTTATCTGATATTGCGAAAATAGAAAAGCCATTGCTTGGTCTTCAAACAGAATATGTATCTTTTCAATCTGATGTAAAAAATTTATTACGAGAAATTAATACTGTCTCGTCGGGATACAAAAAAGATGTTTTTACAAAAACAAATGTTACTTTTTTTTCAAAAGATTTTTGGAGTGAGTTTAATTTAATGTTGTTTAGTGAATTATCTGATTCACTATCATCGCTAAAGGTGTCTTTCGAAGATATAAGCTCTAGTGAAGGGACTGTTCTTTTGTTGCATATATTATGTGTGGTCACGCTACTTATAATTTTATTTAAAATAAAAGGGAAAAATAGTGAAAGAGAGAATTTAAGAAAATTATCTTCTCGCGGTGTTGCAACTTCTCTTTTTGTAAGTACAGTAATTATGTCTCCTCATTATGGAGTTGATATTTCAGTTTGTTTTAAAATTATATTATTGTTAATTGCTTCAATAAGTGGTGCGAGAATTATTTCTGGATTCATTAGCGCAAAATCAACGAAGATTTTTATTGATATTCTTGTTATAGCCTTTGTAGTTTCAAGACTTTTTGTGATAATAAATATTCCAGAACCAATTATAAGAATCTATATAGTACTTATGACGTTGTTTATTTTTATCGTTCTTGCTCATAGAAATAAAAAAAATGAAGTTAAATTTTGGGGAAAGAATTTTGTAGTGATATGTATGAAAATATTATTGGTTATCACGTTTTTCGCGCAGATTGCTGGATATTCTCAATTCTCTATACAAATTTTTGATGCATCTATAAGAAGTATTTTTAGTGGAATTTTAGCTTGGCTTTTAGGCGCATTAATAAAAGAATTTTTCTATGTTGTTTTTACGTATTCAGTATTTTCTAGAATCAATTTTTGCAAAAATTTTTCTGAATATATTTTGAAAAGATTAAATTTTATTACAGATATAGTAATATATTTTTTCACAATATGTATTGTATTGGTAGCTTGGGGCGCTTTTGGGGATATTAATCAAGCTATGACATTTTTGTCAGGGATAGGCGTTGCAACAGAATCCGTCAAGCTAACATTAGGTAGTGTTGCTTTGGCAATATTTTTATTTTACTTAGTAATATCCATTTCATGGATTGTTCAAAGAGCATTAGAAGATCAGGTTTACCCAAGAAAAAAAGTTCAAATAGGAGTGCAAACTTCAATAAATAGGATAATTCAATATGTGTTTGTTTGTATTGGAGTGATTATATCGCTTTCCGTGTTGGGCGTAGAGCTTAAAAGCTTGGCGGTAGTTTTTGGAGTATTAGGTGTTGGAATTGGTTTTGGTTTGCAAAATATTGTAAATAATTTTGCGAGTGGTTTGATACTTTTATTTGAGCGTCCAATAAAAGTAGGAGACGTAATAGATGTAAATGGGCAAAAAGGTGAAGTTAAAAAATTAGGACTTCGTGCTACTGTCGTAGAAACATATGATAAGTCCGAGGTTATCGTTCCAAATAGTGATATTGCATCATCTCAAGTTGTGAACTGGACTTTATCTAATAGAAAGATACGTACACTTTTTTCTGTTGGTGTTTCTTATAATTCTGATGTTGAAAAAGTTAAGAAGCTTTTATTGGATATTGCAAATGACCAAGAGGGTGTTCTTAAAAATCCAGAACCATCGGTAACATTTATGGCTTTTGGTGATAGTTCTCTTGATTTTGAGCTTAGGGTTTGGTCAAAAATAGATGATGGCTTAGTTGTAAAAGATGATATCAATACTAAAATTTACAATGTATTTAAGAAAGAAAATATTGAAATTCCATTTCCTCAAAGAGATGTTAATTTAGTAGGACTCGAAGATATATTAAAAAAGATAATTAGTAAAAAAGATTAGGAAGAATTATGAAAGAAGAAGTTTATAAGATTTTTGAACATTTAGTTCCTTTGTTAGAAAAAATTGATGCAGATTTTTATTCAAAGAGTGGTGACAAAATTGAAAAAGAAATAAAAATAAAGTGTGGTGATGAAGTTTTTGCTACGATAAAAGATGCTGGTTTTGAATATGTATCATCAAAGTTTGAAAGAAATTTTTTGTATGATTTTAAGACAAGTGATAACTTTCAAAAGGGAGTTGTTTGTAGGATAAGAAGAGAAAGATGTCTTGATGATGCAAAACAAAATACAATTTTGACTTTAAAGAAAAAAATCAAATCTTCTGATAATGTAAAAAATCACATAGAATATGAGTCGGTCATAAAAGAAGATGATTTAGAAAAATTAGATCTGGCTTTCCAAGATGTAGGCTTAAATCCTGTGTTTTTATATGAAAAACTTAGGCATACTTTTAAAAGTAGGGATTTTAACGTTGAGCTTGTTGTAGATTTTTTGCCATCTTTGGGACGTTATATAGAAATAGAGGGCATGGAAGATGATATATTAAGTATGGCCAAAAAACTTAAGTTTGATAATAAAAATATCATGAATTCAAATTATATTGAGTTATTCAAGTCTCTAAAAAATTCTGACGAAAAAGAGCATCGATTCTCCAAAGAAGAAATCTTTTTTGTTGTTGAAAATGAAATGTTTTTGATATCTAAATTTTGGGCTCTTTCATCTTGTTCTGGAAGTTGCCATTCGTGTGGTGGATCTTGTTCTGGTTGTTCTTCATGTAAGTAATATATTAAAGTTGTAACTATGGAAAGATTTTTACGCACTAAATTGTTATTAGGCGATGAAAAATTAGAAAAACTTAGAAATGCTAAAGTTACGATATTAGGTCTTGGCGCTGTTGGCTCCTTTGTCGGTGAAGCCCTTATAAGAAGTGGCGTTAAAAATTTAAGATTAGTAGATTTTGATAAAATAACAGTCACGAATTTAAATAGATGTTTATTAGCATTAGAATCCAATATTGGTGAATATAAAGTTGATGTCGCAAAAAAAAGATTTTTAGAAATTAATAGCAAAGCTAATATTGAGGCATTACAAATTTTTGGAGCAAAAGAATCCATAGATAAAGTTATCGATAATTCTCCAGATATAGTTATAGATGCTATTGATTCCGTAAATCCTAAGGTTGATATATTAGAAGGGCTCTCAAAAAGAAATATTCCTATTATATCTTCAATGGGCGCTGCATTAAAAATAGACCCTTTTAAAGTTAGAATCGGAAATGTATTTGAAACAAAAAATTGTACTCTTGCAAAATGGGTTAGAAAAAACTTAAGGAAAAGGGGAGTCCTTGTAAATATTCCTTGTGTTTATTCAGAAGAATTGCCAGATGATGATGCACTTTTAGATGATATCTCACAAAATGAACGAGAATTAAATCGAGGACGGGAACGTCATACAATGGGAAGTATTATTACGGTAACGGGAGTTTTTGGGCTTTGCATTGCTTCTTATGTGATTAATTTTCTAACGGATAAAAATTAACTAAACTCAGATTTGTTTTGTCATTATAATAATCTATAAAGTTAAAATTTCTTTGTAGCGTTCCATTAGATAACTTTCATAATCATCAAGTCTACCGTCTGCCATTACAAGTTTATCAATTCCTTGAATAAGACTTTCTTTTTCTGCTTTTGTTAACTTGTCCTTAAAATTTTTTAATAAATCTTGAGGAGACTTAAAAGATTGCAAATACATTTCTGCTTTTGATAAGATTTGCTTTATTTCTTTTTCTGTTATATCAAAATTTTTTTCCATAATATCAAGAATAGTTAGATACTCATTTTTGTGGAATTCTTGATCGATCATAGCGATATCGAATAATACAAAGATAAATATTTCCTTTTTTTCAGAATTTAATTTTTTATTTTGATTTTTTTTCTTTGAATCATAGATATCATTTTCAATGTTCCTGTAAATAGATTCAATAGAGTCTAAAAATGGAGATGTCATATAGTTTCCTCTTTATAAAATTATAAAAGTAAGTTGTGGATATAAACTCTTTAATATAATACTATTTAAAGCATATAATTGTAAATTAAGAAAATAATATTAGATGGCATATTTTACTTTTAAAAATAAAAAGACATGGTTTAACTTTATAGCAAATAAAAATAGTAAGAATTTCCCCTTGGTTTTACTACATGGGGGGCTTGGATACAGCTCATATTATCTTGAACCATTAAAATCTTTAAGTAAGGATTTTCCTATTTTGCTTTATGACCAAAGAGGTTGTGGACGGTCAGATGAAATAGACCTAAAAGAAGCTAATATAAAATTTTTTGTAAAAGAGTTAGAAGCTCTTAGAAAATTTTTAGATATTAAAAAAATGTATCTTTGGGGACATTCTTGTGGAGCTACAATTGCTTTAGAATATTATAAGGCATATCCAAAAAGGGTAGAGAAAATAATTTTTGCAAGTCCTTTTTTTTCTACGAAGCTATGGGAAAAAGATGCATTTAATAACATAGAAACTCTTCCAGAAAACGTGAAAAAAATAATATTTAATAGTTTAAAAAGTAAAGATTATTTTAGTAATGAATTTATCAATGCGACAAAAGAATATAATAATAACTTTGTGTTTAGAGGTCCTCAAAAACCATTATGCCTTTTAGAATCTGATGCGTCTGCATCTTCGAAGATTTACAATTTTATATGGGGTATTAGTGAATTTTGCATAAATGGGATACTAAAGGATTTTGATAATAGTGATTATTTAAAAAAAATAAAAGTTCCATGTTTGTTTACAATTGGGCAATTTGATGAGGTTAGTAAAGAAACGATAATTTATTATAAAAAGAAAATAAAAAGTAACGATGATGTGTTAATCAGAATATATGAAAACTCTTCGCATAATTCACATATTGAAAATGAGGATAATTATTTAAAGGATATTGAGCTGTTCTTAAATGAAAAATAAAAAAAATACAACTGTAAATTTTTCACAGTTGTATTTTTATATGCAAAACTTTTATTCTTACTTCTTTAACGAATTACTTATATTAGTAAGCAGTTGATTCGTTGTTTGGAGTAAAAAGAAAAGTTAACGTCGTATCATAAACGCCAGCAGGAACCATATCAATGCTTGGTTGAGAAGTACTTCCGCCTGTTGCTGTAAATGTTACAGTATAAGTTGCATTGTCTGTACCGTTGCTATCGCAATCTATTAAAGATGTATGTGCAACAAAATCAGTTCCACTTGCCGTGCTTTGTTTTAAATCTTCGTTTGTCGTTCCGTCTGCATAATTTAAGTTAAAATATACTTTATTGCCAGTGTTATCAGGATCAATGACGAAATAATCAGTAGAGCCTGTGTTGTTTGCACTTGTAACTTTTAAAGAATATTTATTGCCACCTGTGTTACTGTTATTACTTGCGACACAAATTGTATCTGATGCAACGTAATCAGTTGCTCCAGTAGGGAATTGGTTAACTGTATCATTAGTTTTATCATTAACATCAACAGTTAAATCAGCAAAACCAGTTGCTATAATCATTTCAGGAATTTTTAAAGTGATTACGGCAGAACCTTCAGATGTTTCACCTTTTGTTCCTTGAGTTGCAGCAAAAACTATGCTAGGCATAGCAAGACATGAAATTAAAAATAATATTTTTTTCATAATAAATTTCCTTTTGAAGTAAGATATAAAAAGCTAAATAAAAACTTCCTTTTTAGCTCCAAAGAAGATATTCGGTATATTAGATTAAAAACTTAACGTTAAAGATTTAAAAAAATGAAAATTATTTGCAAATGATATCGCCATAATCAACAATAATATCAGTAGGTTGTGATTTTGGTAGTGAGATTTTACAGTTATATTTTTCAGAATCAATATATAATTTTTCTTCACCCGTAAGATCTGCTTGGAATGAACCATCGTCTTCTGTATATACATAGCCAGAAACACCCTTTATCTTTTGATGCTTAATAGGATTATTTTCATTATCTAAGATACGGCCAATTCCAATATAAATTGAATTTATATCCCAAGAAAGAGGTGCGATGTTCCCAGGAAATAATGTTACGCTTTTTGCTTTGTTGTCATATTGTGTTAAGTCAGATTCTTCGGTTGCTTCTATTCTTATATTATATGTTTTATAAGGATTTAATGCGATAGCAACAGGGGTTCCTGCAATGGCCTTTGTATAATTATTGCCATTTATGAAAATTGAAAATTCATTATTTGCTTTTTTATGTTTATTTTTGCTTTTGTCATTTATGGAAATAATAACCATCGAATTATTCCTTTGTGGCGTCATAATTTTTCCGAAGCCATCTTCTGTAAGTATCATACTTGCTTGGATACTAGAAGCATAGTTTGTTGTGCTATCTGAGTTTTGCAATCGATTATAAAGATTTGAGTTATTAAGTAAGAAAGGATTTCCATATGATAATTGTAAGTTGTTTGATATTGAAGCGTCTGAATCGTTATTATACTTTGATCCCTCAGTATTTAATCCAACGCGTACGCCCTGATTCGTCGATGTATTAAGATTATCATACGTTAACTCATTTGCTAATTTTGTATAAGAATCATTTTCTCTATCGAAACTTAAGCTAGTGTTGTTTGCAATTTTTTTATCGAGTCTTTTGTTATATGCAAGATTGGTATGAAAATTATCATCTGTTTTCTTTATATAATAATTAGCGCTTAAATCTAAGCTTTGTCTACTATCTTGCAATAGTTTTACTCGTACCCAAGGTCCGAAAGCATAGTTGTCTGTAGTAACAAGAAAAGAATCGTCATCATAAGAATCTTCGATGTTTTCAGATCCTTTTCTTGTATTAGTATTCCAACTTCCTTGGAGACCGTAGCTTATGTTTTTGTAATTTCTTTGAATGTTAGCACTAATTGTCCTTCGTTTGTTTTTGATTGAAGAAGCAGAATATATATAACTGTCTTTATCAGAAAAATTATCTTGATAATAAAAATCATCATCCCCAGGGACTTCCGTCCAAGATATGCTAAAGAAAGTATCTTTAAAAGTTGTATTTAATGATACGTTATATGCAGGATCTAAATCATCAGAAACACTTGCCACAATATCAAAATAGTAATCTTGCCAAAGTCCACGTATTGCAGAAGAAGCGATGCCAATTGATTCAGTTCCAAAAATGCTTACTTCGGATTCCATATAATCGTTAGCTCTCCATCTTCTTCCTGCCTCGATTACTGGTACTTGAATAAGATCCGTTTGATCTCTACCACTTCCTAAACTTGCATAATAAATTGGTCTATCTCTTGTCGCCAAGAATCCGCTTTTTGTAAAAAATCTTCTTTCTTTAGTGATTCTGCCATTATACTCTCTAATTTCGATATCGACATCATAACTTCCTTGAGGAAAACGAGTGGTATTTATTTCTTGAAGTCCATAATTTAATATTTGATAATCAATTAAAACATTATTTCTATAAAACAAAACTTTTGCCGTAGAAGGAACAAATATTTCTATTTTACTTCCTCTTGTTAAATCATTGTCTACGAAAAGTTGCTCTTCAGTCTCTATTTTTACACCTAAGATTTCCATGCTTGGAGAAAAGTTTGAACCCTTATTTGAAATATATCCGCCTTTTACGCTGTATTTATCAACAATGGTTCCTAAATTTAATTCTTGGAGTTCATACTTATTTTCATCATCAACATAACCTTGAGCTAACAAAAATTGTTTTCCATAACTTGCAAGTGTTTTGTGAGCAAATGAATTATTTGAATCATTTTTATCTAAATCACCCGAGGTCGTAAAAGAGACTCTGTTTTCAAGAGAAAATTTATTTATAGGATTTCCGATCATTCTATTTAATGCTAATTGTGTTTGAGTTAGGTTTTCTTTATCAACAGTAAGGATTAATTGGAATGTATTTGTATCTAAAGCAATTTCTCCAACTCCTGCTATCTTCCTATAATTTGGAATTTTCCCTTGAATTAATGGGAGTATTTTTGATGGAGATTTCACCCCTGAAAGTTGCTCAATTAAATCCTTTGGTTCTGGTACGACGAACCATTTATCGGTATAGTTTACTAATATTAATCCAAGTTGTTGATCTGCTAAATATAAGTCAAATAATGTCGTGTCATAATTTGTAATGGTATCATCTGTAAGTTGTAAGAATTTATCGTAATCTTCAACATTATCTTGATTAAGCCACCAAGGAAGGCTTTCTTCCTTTTTGACTTCTTTTTGTTCTATTTTCTTTGGAGGTTCCCACCAGTTTTGATTTTCGTCTGTAGCATTAACAAGCAAAAGATTTTCTGTCCCAGGGGACATTTCCCACCAATCTTTTTTTATGTCACTTTCCTTTGTTTTTAATTCAACCTTTTCATCAGGAAATTTTTCTTTTTTATCGGGAACTTTCCACCAGTCATTAGCAACTTTTTCCTTTGTCAAAGTCTCTATTAAAGTTGGCGTAGAGGAAATGGAAATTGTGTTTGTCGCCAATACAGTTGCAAGAGGTGTTATTGTTTGTATTGTAGTAGTTTTAAAAGGCAATAGGGGAGTTTCATCTTTTAAAATTTGTTTTTGATTTAAGACATTTTGTGATGTATCAGAAAAATTTATTTTTTTAGAATATTTAGCAACAGTATGATTTATTCCTCCTAGATAGAAAAGAAGAAATGCAATACAAGAAAGCAAAAATATAAAAACCAAAAGTGTTAATTTTATCCTTAATTTCATTAACCAATAAAAAAATTAATTTACCCTTATTTTTTCAAACTCATTTCCGACCTTTTTTGTAAACTCAAAATAATCTTTGTCATTTACATTTAATTTTAATTCCGAAGCATGAGGAATCCTTATATCTGAAACTGTCTTACATCCCTCATCTGAGCATGTTTTGGCGTTTAATATGTAAACACTCCTATTTCCAGAATTCTTAAATGTAATTACATTTGCAACTCTATAAAATTTGAAATCATCATTGATTGTTAGAGGGTCTGCAACAACGTTTATGACAAAGCTTTTATTGCCTATTTTTTTTGTAAAATCTTTATTAAATGGCATTAAAAAAATTTGATATTGGCTTTCAACCTTTGACATGGTTGGTAAATATACCGCCCTAAAAGTTGCACTTTCTTTGGGGAAAATCGTAAAATTTTTTGGTGTGATTACAATTTCTTTTGTGTTTTGTAAAGAGGGAAGGTCAAAGCTATTATTTGTTACCTTTTGTATATTGCTTACAATAAATAAAGTACTTTTTCCTTTATTTTTTATTGTTATATTTTTTATTGGTTTTTCTGATTTTTCAAAATATAAAGATAATTCACTCACAGAAAAACTTAGTTGATTACTGTCTGATGCGAATGCGTTTTGGGGTGTATAAGGAAAAATTGCAAAGATAGTAAAGACGATTGAGAAAATTTTAACCATAACAAAGCCTTACAAAAAACATGAACAATTTTAGTATAATGTTTTTTTTGACTTTTTAAAATATGTAAGGTGTTTTTTTATGATAAAAATTAGGAAGTTAGTATATTTGTTTTTTTTATGAAATTTTATAATTTACAATGACTAGATCGAAAAAGTGGATAAAAAAAGGGGCTTTTTAAAAAGCCCCTTTTTATTTTTATATGTTTACTTTTTTACGAAAAGCTTAATCGCAATCGTTTGCAAGTCTTGGAATAGTTGCTAAAATTTGCAATTTTCCTGATAATATTTGAGCATTTTCATTTAAAAGTGTTTGTCTAACGCTTTCGCTAATCTTTCTTTGTCTTATAGTTCTTCCAACCATACGACGAAGTTTTCTTAGTCTTATCTTTGTCATATCAAGCGTTGGCCCGTTGTCATAAAGAGGGCAGAAGTCATCATTATCACAATTTACCATTACATCAGAAAGTAAAGCTATCTGATTTTTAATGATATTGTTTATCTTATCACTCCTGTTTAATCTTCTGTCAACCGAAGCTTCGATATCTCTTATTAAAGGATATGGATCATCTTCCTCAAGCAATAATTCTGATTGTTCTTCATTCATTGCAACAAATTCATCTCCATTAATAGAAGCCTTGGCACCTTTAATGTCAGTTTCTGTACATTGAGGTTGAACACAAGCGTTATCTTTGCTTTTAGTCAAGGTAGCAGAGTTTCCATTTACTGTCCAAGTAATTGTCTCTGCAAAGTCAGTACTGAATGCATTGTCTATTAATCCACTTACAAATGTCTCAGGTTGTCCTCTATCTTCTGGAGCAGGAGATACTGCATTTCCAGCTCCGATAGGAACTTCTACTTCGAATTCATTTTTATTATTGTATCCAAAGTGAGCTTTGTAAGAGCCATCTGCATTTTTATCAATACATTGTGCATAAGGTTCAATCTTTGCACATTGTGTTGACAAAGAGGATGCTGTAACTGTTTGAGTATCTTCATAATTGCTCTTTAATTTCCATGAAACAGTTTCATTGCTATCAAAAGTTACATTAAATGCTCCTTGTACTCTTCCAACTTCGAAGTCACTTGTTTGTTCACAATAATCAGTAAGATCGTTGATTAGATTAATCTTATCTTCAGATTTTGAACAAGCAGGAACGTTTATTGTAACATCATTTGTATTTTCATATCCAAAGTATGCAGTAAATGTTCCATCTTCATTATCAGTAACACATTCTAATAAAGGTGTTATTGCTTTTTGACTACTTTCAATGTCATCTTCAACTGATTCACAACCAGGATCGTCAGGATAATCTGTTAATCCATTATTGTCATCATCGATTCCATTGTCGCATTGTGGACCACTTGCATCTCTTTCATCAGTATCTGTTATGCCTGAACACCCAGGATCT
>CAZHSB010000033.1:0-19169 GCA_964534945.1 uncultured Bdellovibrionales bacterium
AAAAGATGAAGCAGGAACTGGGTATTTAACAGGCGTAAGTCAAGTTTCTTTAGGATATTATCATACCTGTGCGGTAACGACAGGCGGAGCGCTCTATTGTTGGGGTGATAATGATTCTGGTCAATTAGGAAATGGTTTAGCATGGTATGAATTGCCACAAGAAATATATGATGGTTCTGGAATAGCGCCATGTACACTTCAATGTTGCGCAAATGGTTATTATACGGCGATTGGAAACACATGTACAAATGGTCTTGGATTATGTGCAACTGATGGCAATATGTCTTGTAAGGGAGCAGGAGTAACGGGAGCTGTAATTTGTGATGCTGTGGAAGGGTCTGCAGGAGATGAACTTTGTAATGGATATGATGATGATTGTGATGGAGAAGTTGATGAAGGAGAAGTCTGTGGAACAAATACTCCAACAAATACGTTTACCGAGACTTATACACCAAGCAATACATTTACGAAAACTTACACGCCAAGTAACACTTTCACAAAGACGTATACGCCAAGCAACACATTTACAAAGACGTATACGCCAAGCAACACATTCACAAAGACGTATACACCGAGCAACACTTTTACTGAGACATATACGCCGTCGAATACGTTTACCGAAACGTATACGCCAAGTAATACTTTTACTGAGACGTACACACCAAGTAATACATTTACCAAGACGTATACTCGAAGCAACACTTTTACGAAGACCTATACGCCATCGAATACAGTGACAGGAACTTATATACCGTTGAGTACATCGACAGAAACGTATACGCCAAGCAATACGAAGACCTATACGCCATCAAATACATTTACTGAGACGTACACACCATCGAATACATCGACAGAAACGTATACGCCAAGTAATACTTTTACTGAGACGTATACACCAAGTAATACATTTACCAAGACGTATACTCGAAGCAACACTTTTACGAAGACCTATACTCCATCAAATACATTTACCAAGACGTACACGTCGTCTAATACCTTTACGAAAACGTATACACCAAGCAACACCTTTACGAAAACTTATACACCATCGAATACATCGACAAAAACCCATACGCCAAGCAACACATTTACGAAAACTTATACTCGATCGCGTACGTTTACAAAGACATATACCCCATCAAGCACAGTGACAGGAACTTATACGCCATCGAATACATCGACTGAAATGTATACGCCAAGTAATACTTTCACGTTAACTGCGACTCCATTAGTAGGATTAAGGATTGTTTCACCGATGACGATTCTAAAAACTTATGAAATTGATAAAAAGACAAAAAATCATTTAAGAATTAAATTAGAAAAATTTGTTGGTGCTTCGTTAGAAAGTGAAACGGTAGCAGATCCTAAAGCAAGTTATAAATATATAGTTCATATAAGGAAATTAAAAAGACAAGGGGAGAAAGATGAAAATTATAGACTTGGAAGAAAAAAATTATCAATAAAGAAAACAAATTTTCGTACATTTAAAAACTTAGATAAAGGGATTTATTCTATAAGGTACCAAGTTGTTATAAGCAAGAAAAATATTACTAAAAAAACTAAATGGACAGGAAAAAACTTAGTGTTTTTTTAGAAAAAATAAAAAACAACATCACCGAAAAAATCTTCTCAACTAGTCATTATTTAAAGAACGTCGCCTAATGGATGTTACGACTAACGCAAGAAAGCTAATCGCTCTCTAATGTCATCAGTATCTGATTCATACATTCTAAGATTTTCTTGTAAAAACCTAGGGTCTAGATCTAATTGTAATGCAATCCATGCAAAACTAAAAGGAATCTTTGGGGTAAGCTCGCTAAAGATCCATTGTCTTGCGCTCCTTACGATATGTCGTTCACAACGTGCAGAACCGAAAGCATCACAAATCGCCCTTGATAAAATAGCAGCTAACAAATTCCTCTCTGGCTTTATAGCTGACTGAACATCTTGAGAATCTTGATACTCAGAAGAAAAATAACTGATAGTAGATAAATTACTCATACGATATCTCCGATATGAGGTTAATAGTTCTTTTCAACAAATCTTTTAAAAGATTCATCTTAAGCAAAAAATAAAACTAAAAGTGACAACATTTACATCGCAACGGAAAACCCAACAACCCAAACCAAATTCTTAATAATCTAAAGATGCTAATTAAATTAACAAAGCGAAAATACTAAATAAATTTATATTTTTACAAATACCCAAATAATTGACGATGTAATTGTTACTTTAAGCAAACTAAACTAACATGAAACTTTTATAATTTTATTCTAAAATAGTCAACAAACATTTGTAATATTTTTAAATTATTAGAAAAAAAGCTTCAAGCTGATTAAAGCAAGATTTTATTCGAAAAAAATATATAATATTTTCAGATAGTTGCATCTTGTGAAGTTTTTCTTTAAAAACAATATTTTAGAACCATGTTTTATAAAACTATTACGAAAGTTTTCATTTCTAATTTAAGAATTTTCAATTTCTTCTTTTTGAATTCATAAATAATTTTGATTAGTTGTTAAATTTTTTCATTTAAAATTTTTTCTTTAAACGTTTTACTTTTCTTATAAATTTTTATATACTCACACTCACGTTTTTTCACTTACGATTTTTATATCGACAAGATTTTTATATTTGAGGGGAATTTTTAATGAAAAATAAGCTGTTTATTAGCAATTTAGATTTTAGTATAGACCAAGAACAATTAGAAAATATTTTTAATGAAGTTGGCAATTTTACAAGCATTGTTATCGCTGTAGATAAAGAGTCTAGGCGTTCGAGAGGATTCGCTTTTGTTGAAATGAAAGATGATGAAAGTGCAGACAAGGCAGTAGAGGTATTAAATAATAGAGAGATTAATGGTCGTCCAATGAAAGTTAGTTACGATCGTGGTAAAAATCAAGATTCTTCAAAAGCAGGAGAGAAAACTCCTCAGCAGAGGCCAGAGCAATTACCTCCAATTCAAAGAATGCAACTTTTTAAGAAAAGAAAAAAATTAGATCCATTTATAGAAGATCCAACTCTTACTGTTGACTATAGAGATGTTATTTTATTGTCAAAGTTTGTTAGTGAAAAGGGGAAAATCCTTTCAAGGAAACTAACAGGCCTAACTGCCCACAACCAAAGAAAAGTTGCAAAAGCAATTAAGCGTTCTCAAAACCTTGGCTTGATGGCGTTTAATAAATAATTTTTTGGTAAATTCAAATCTTTTGTTTTTTGTGATTCTTATATGAAGATACGCTACGTGTGTATTCAAGAGTTATAAGTTAAAAAGAGTTTCTTCTTTTACAGTGCGGTAATCTTCTAGTTTACAACCTGTTAGATAAAAAAAGGCATCTTTTGGTTTTATAGAAGCTTCATTGAAGAAAAGTGTTTTAAATCTTAAAAGATTATTAGAAGCTTCCAAAAGTTCCAAAAATTTTTCAATTGGAATTTGAGATGTCTTTTTGTTCTGAGTTTTCGAAATTAAAGTATCTTGCCAATTTTCATTTATCTTTAAATCGGATTTGAATCCAGTTACTACATAAGTTATAGCTTTAATGCGACTTTGAATTGATGGAGTTTTCGAAGTAATTTTTTCAACATTTAATATGTCTAAATCGTTTGGAAGCTGATTATTTAATATTTCTAAAATATCATTTTCCATAAAGTCGCTTGATAATTTTAAATCGAGAAGTTCTGAGTAACTTTCAATTCCTAATTGAAGTGGGGGGCCAAATCTAAAATTAATCCTTGGTGTAAAGCCTTTTGTATAAATAAGAGGGAGGTTCGTGCGTCTTAACGCTCTAATAAAAACATTCATTATTTCTAGATACGAAAGGAGCCTAAAAGAATTTGCCTTTTTATATTTTAACCTATAATCATATTCTAAAGTTGCGTCTTTTTTAATTATTGACTTAATTGGGGTTTGAAAATTTGATGGCAATTTAAAATCAATATTTTTCTTTAATATATTTTTTATACTGAAGTTTTTACAAATTCCGCAATCATTACATTTGTTATTTTTACAATCTAATGTTAGTTTTTCTTCCTTTGCTTTTTTATATTCATCGCTTAAAAACTTTTCATCAAGCCCTGTATCAATAATTTTCCAAGGAAGTGATTCACAATCACTTCTTTTTCTTAAATAATATTCTAAAGAAATATCACACTTTTTTAGGGCTTCTTCCCAAATATTTTTATTTATAAATTCTTTCGCAATTTCTCCCTTTGGATAATTTTTAAAAACTTCTAGGAAAAGGTTTGTAAGATTATTATCTCCTCTTGCGATAAGTCCTTCTAAAGATGACGCGAATGCTTTATTAAAACGATAATCAATATGATTTTTTCTAAGATTACTAAACAGTAATTCTTGTCTTCTAAAAGTTTCTTCTTCACTTATTTGCAAGGCTCTTTCAAATGGTGTATGCGATTTTGGAATAAAAGTTGAAACGCTAATTACAATATGTTTTCCTTTAAATTGTTTTTTTATTTTTAGGGCAAGGTCAGAAATTTCCAAAATGTCTTCATCTGTTTCAAAGGGAAGACCAATCATAAAATACATCTTTAAAGAATTCCATCCGAGTGAAAAAGCATTTTTGCAAGCTTCAAAGATTTGTTCTTCAGTAATTCCCTTGTTTATAATATTTCTTATTCTTTGAGAACCGCCTTCGGGAGCGATAGTAAAACTTTTTCTATTTGATTCTTGCACATGACTTAAAAATTCTTTTTGAAGTTTGTCAACTCTTGTAGATGGAAAAGAAATAGTTGTTTCGTTGTGTGGCGCTAAGCATGGTTTTAAAAGATCTAGGAGCTCAATAATCTTAGAATAATCGGCTGTGCTTAATGATAATAGGCTAACCTCCTCGAACCCTGTATTTTTTATGGAAGAAATAATGTTTTCAAAGTTTTGTTGCAAACTTTTTTCTCTTAATGGTCTATATAAAAAACCTGCTTGGCAAAAGCGACAGCCTCGTGTACAGCCTCGTTGTATTTCGATTGCTAATCTATTGTGTACAATCTCACAAAACGGAATTATCGGATTATTAAATGAGGGAATGTTATCAAAGTTTTTTGCAATCTGTCTTTTTATTTTTGATTTTTCATTAAAAATTTTTGGCACAAACACGCCATCTAGTTTGCTTATGGTTTTTAAAATTTTATTTTTGTTTGCATGATGTTTTTTTAAATTAGCTACAATCTCTAAAAGATTTATGTAAGTATCTTCTGCATCTCCAATGAAAAAAACATCAATAAAATCGCTAAAGGGAAGGGGATTATAACAAAGAGGGCCTCCTGCAAAAATAAGGGGAAACTCTTCAGTCCTGTCTTTTGCTAGTAGTGGGATTTTTGACAAATCGAGTATTTCTAAAATTCCAAGAATTGACAACTCATATTGCAAACTAAATCCAATAATATCAAAATTTTTTAGTGGCGTTTTTGATTCCAAAGAAAACAATGGAATATTCTCGTCTCGCAAGATCTTTGAAAAATCACAATCTGGAAGATATGCTCTTTCTGCAAAAAAAGACGAATGATTATTTATCATTTGATAAAGAATTTGAAATCCTGTAAATGACATTCCTATTTCATATAATGAGGGGAAAGAAAGGCAAAAGTGAAGATCAATTTCTTGTAAATTTTTATGTACAGTTCCGATTTCTGTTCCTAAATATCTAGAGGGTTTTTGAACTTTCTGTAAAATGTTTGTTGTAATGTTATCTAAAGAAAAGCTTTCCATTTCATTTATTATAAACGCAAAAACATAAAAATAAAATATATAATAAAAACAACAAGTTTTATAAAAAATTAAAAATATATAGAAAAATAATAGAAAAATGCTTGCATTATTGTTCTAGTTTTGATATAGAAAAATAATCGAAGTTGCTTGTTGTTTTTGTTTGTTGTCTATATTTAGGTGGTTATTAAAAAGGAGTTTGATATGTTAGAGTTTTTAGAAATGTTATTAATCTTGTTATTAGCTTTATATATTGTAGTCTTATTAAGCAAAGAGCTTGGAGTAAATTTTAAATTTGTAAGCAAAGAAAAATTATATAAAAATAAAAAGCTGCTTATTTATCGATATAATGTTTAAAAGTAATATTTAAATAATGTGCTTTTTATAAGTATAAGATTTTTTTAAAGTCCTGCTTGAAGCTTCATAAAATAAAAATTACGAATTAGCTATTTTAAAAAATTTATTAGTTGGTAAACTTTTTTGTAGTTTACAGAAAATATAAAAAATAAAAATGAGAGGTAATTTTGTTTGGTGAAGATTTTTCATTGTTTGATGATGGTAAAGAATTTGATGTTTTAGGCGATCTTAATGATAAGCAAAAAGAAGCGGTTTTACATATTGATGGCCCAATCTTAGTTTTGGCAGGCGCTGGGAGTGGAAAAACACGAGTGTTAACGAGGCGTGTCGCAAATTTAGTTTTAAATCATAAGGTATTTCCGTCAAATATTTTAGCTGTAACATTTACAAATAAGGCTACGCAAGAAATGAAAGAGAGGCTTTCTGGCTTACTTGGTAGTCAAACAAATTCTTTATGGGTATCAACTTTTCATTCAATGTCTGTCAGAATTTTGAGGCAACATGCGCATCATCTTGGATATGAAAATTCATTTACTATTTATGATTCAAAAGATTCTCAAAGTCTTATAAAAAAAATATTTAAAGATCTATCAATTAATGATAAGGAGTATCCTGTAGATTATGTAAGAAGTCGTATTAGTCGAGCAAAAAATGGATTTTTATTTCCAGAAGATATTCTTGAAAAGGGCTTAACTTTTTCAAAGGGAGGTATGAAGCAAGAGCAAGTAGTTTCGCAAATTTATCAAGAATATCAAAAAGAGTTGAAACAATTAAATGCAATGGATTTTGACGATTTGCTTTTAAATACTTTAAGACTTTTTAAAAAGGACAAA
The DNA here is from genome assembly GCA_964534945.1 of uncultured Bdellovibrionales bacterium. Classification (GTDB taxonomy): domain Bacteria; phylum Bdellovibrionota_C; class UBA2361; order UBA2361; family CAKMMH01; genus CAZHFA01. The sequence goes on from CAZHSB010000033.1 coordinate 6,907, forward strand.
GACGTTTTATCATTTTATCAAAATAAATTTCATTATATTTTGGTAGATGAGTTTCAAGATACGAATACTATTCAATATGATATTATAAGATTGTTGTCCGAAGTTCATAAAAATATTTTTGTGGTAGGTGATGATGATCAATCTATATATGCATTTAGAGGGGCAAAGCCTACGAACATAGCATTATTTGAAAAAGATTTTAAAGGTACTGTGGTTGTAAAATTGGAACAAAATTATCGTTCAACTGCAAATATTTTGTCGGCTTCAAATGGAATCATATCTCAAAATATATTAAGAAAAGATAAAAAGCTTTGGACAGCTGGTAAAAAGGGTGAACTTATAACATTATATTCTGCGCTTGATGAAAATTCAGAAGCACAATATGTTGCAAGTAAAATAAGAGAATTAGTATCTAGTGGAAAATATAAGTATAAAGATATAGCTTGTTTTTATAGGACTAATGCGCAATCTCGTGCTTTAGAGGAAGCTTTAATGTCAAAGAAAATCTTATATAGAATTTTTGGAACATTGAAATTCTGGGATAGAAAAGAGATAAAAGACATCATCGCTTATTTAAGGCTTGTAATAAATGAAAATGATGATCAAGCTTTCTTAAGAGTTGTAAATTTTCCGACAAGAGGAATTGGCGCGCAAACGATAGCGAATCTTATGGCATCTGCTAAAAATGATGGTGTAAGTTTATATGTATCTGCAAGCAAAATTAAAAATTTAAAATTAGATGTATTTTTAGATTTAATAAGAGATTTTAAGAAAAAATCTCAAGATGTTTCTTTGCCAAATTTACTCGAATTCATATATGAAAAATCAACTTATAAAGAGTATCTAGAAAAGACAAAAGATCCAACGAATGAAAGTAGAATTGAAAATATAAGAGAGCTTGTTTCTTATGCAGGAACAGTTGCAAGAGGAGAAAGTGATAATGAAAAGGCGATAAGTTTTTTTATGGATAAAGTATCCCTTGCTGGTAGTGATGAATCTTATGAATCAAAGAATGCAAAAGATGAAAATTTAACTGATGTAGTTTCATTAATGACGGTACATCTTGCTAAGGGATTAGAATTCCCTGTCGTGTTTTTTACGGGATTAGAAGAGGGGCTTGTGCCACATTCTAAGACATTTGATCTTCCAGAAGAGCTAGAAGAGGAGAGGCGACTTTGTTATGTGGGAATTACTCGAGCAATGGAAAAACTTTATTTAACGTATGCTCAAAAAAGGACAATGTATTCTAAAAATAGGGAATCTTTCACAAGAAAAGAATCTAGATTTTTACGTGATATTCCAAATGAGCTTATAGAAAGAGATGATGAAGATTTTTATCATGAGGGATATACATTTAATCGTAATGAAGCATGTATGACGTATAAAGATGATTCAAATTTTGATTTTTTGCCACAGGAGTATAAAAAGAAAATTGATAAGAAAATAAGAGAAGCTTATGGTAAGAAAAGTCCTCTTTCAATGCTTCAGCCTGCTCAAGAGCTAGTGGAGACGATAGGGAATTTTAAAAAATTATCTATTGAAGAAGTAAAAATTGGACTTAGAGTTAGAAATCCAAATTTTGGAGAGGGCATTATAAGAGATATACAAGGGAGTTTGACCGCGAATAATCCTCATAAAATAAAACTTTGTATAGATTTTGATGATATTCCAGATCAAAAGAAGTTAATTTTAGGAAAGGCAGTTTTTGAGATATTGTAAGATTGAAAAAATGTTGAAAGCTTTATTGCTTTTTAGTTTTTGTATTTAGTGTTAAAATAAAAAAATATGAAAATTTTTAAATTAATTTTATTTTTTGTTGTATTTACGAATACAGCTTTTGCTACGGAAGAATGGTATTCTTTAGCTCCTGATTTAGACATAAAAGAAATTTCTGTAAAGAGTAATCCAATTTTTGGAAGTAATTTATTATTTATAAGAACAGCCCTTAAGAAATATCAGGTTAAAGTTATTCGGTCTCAAGAATATGGGGAAAAAAGATCTGATGTGAGAAATTTAGCGCTCAAAACGAATGCAGTTCTTGCGATAAATGCAAATTTTTTTGATGAGAATGGTAGGGCTTTAGGTCTTGTTATAAATAGGGGAAAAGTTTTCAATAGGCTTCACGCAGGTGGAAAAACTTTGACAGGTATTTTCCAAGCTAGTAGAAAAAATATTAAAATTTCTGGTAGAAATAATATTGAATATCAATCAATACTTGAAGCGGTGCAGGCGGGACCAAGGTTAATTATAAATGGGGTTATACCAGAAACAAAGAATTCTTTTCAAAACAGCAAGCGTTCTGGAGTTTGTATAGACAATAAAGGAAAATTAATAATCTTTGCGACAACAGAAACTTTTTCTGGTGTAAGTCTTGATGTCTTACAAAAAGTATTAGTATCGCCAGAAATTGGTTGTAAAGATGCGTTAAATTTTGATGGTGGTGGTTCAGCACAAATTTATGTTAGTAATGAAATCCCAGAAATGAGAGAAAGGATAGAAGCTAGATACATTCCTGGAAATGATAAGATTCCTGTAGCAATAGGATTGTTTGTAAAATAAATGATAAAATATCTCTAAAATAGAAAATTATAAATTAAATATTTTAATTTTTTAAAAAGTCATATAAAAGTCAGCATTACTTTATTTTTGATTAATAAAAATACTAGAATAAATTAACGTCAAAGTTCTTTATTTTGAATATATTGCCATTTTAGCCATTTGAACAATTTCTTTAGTTAGTTCTTGTCTAGATTGAATAGGTCCTAAATGTTGTTCTCCTTCAGGTAAAATTCCTCCACAAGGTATAAGGAGTATCAGATCCAAATTGCGCGGTAATTTTTTGAACTTCTATTAGACTAAATGTTATTCTTTAATTTTTTTAATTTTTAAGAAAATACCAAAAACAGCATATATTTTTATTTAAAATATCTGTTATACTTTCTTACATGGAAAAGCTTGATAATTATAGATTAAAACTAGGAAGCAATCTTTATGTTCCAATTATGCTTGGAGGCATGGGGGTTAATATATCAAACTCAAATTTAGCTTTGGAAATTGCAAGGCTTGGGGGGATTGGGCATATTTCAGATGCAATGTCTCCCACAGTTTGTGATAGAGAATTGGGAACACACTATAGCAAGGAAAAATTTAACTTATGTAAATGGAATAGGGGAAATTTTGATAAATCACAGATGAAGTTTGATTTGAATGAAGTATATGATGCTCAAAAACGATATATTAGCAGTGTCATGGAGCGTAAGAAAGGCGATGGCGCGATATTTGTGAATGTCATGGAAAAACTTTCTATGGGAGATCCGCTTGGCTCTTTAAAGACTAGATTAGTTGGTGCACTTGATGTGGGAGTTGATGGTATTACACTTTCTGCAGGTGTCCATATGTATAGTTTGGGACTGATAGAAGATCATAAAAGATTTAAAGATGTAAAACTTGGAATAATAGTTTCAAGCGATAGAGCGTTAAGAGTGTTTCTAAGAAGTGCAAAGAGAGCGAATCGTATGCCTGATTATATAGTTATTGAAGGGCCATTAGCTGGTGGGCATCTAGGGTTCGGGGAAGACTGGAGAGAGTTTGAGCTTGCAAAAATTTTGCAGGATTGTAAAGAATTGTTAAAAAAAGAAGATTTAAATATTCCGCTCATTGTTGCAGGAGGAATTTTTACAGGTGGTGATGCAGTGAATTTTATAAAGCAAGGTGCAAGTGGTGTGCAAGTTGCTACAAGATTTTTAGCATCGAAAGAATGCGCTTTGCCAAACAGCGTTAAACAAGAATATTTTAAAGCTGGGAAGGAGGATGTCGTAGTAAATTCGGCTTCACCTACAGGTTATTTGATGAGAATGTTGAAAAACAGTCCATGTCTTTCTTCTAGGATTATACCGCAATGTGAGCTTTTTGGTTATATGTTGTCAAAAGATGGTATTTGCCAATATCTTGATACGTATAAAAAATATATTTCTGAAAAAATTCTTGGTCCGATAAAAGAAAAAATGTGTATTTGTACGCATTTTTATAAGAATACTTGTTGGACGTGCGGGCAATATGCGTACAGATTAAAAGAGACAACAATAAAAAATATTGATAATACATATGAATTATTATCTGCAGAGCATATTTTTAAAGATTATCAGTTTAGTGTGGGAGATTCTATTAATCTTCCAATTTCGCAAAAAATAAGTTAAAGTTTTTTTTTAGATTTAACGATGCTTCTAATAGGACTTTAGTTGAGCTAGTTTTTTTATAAGGTTTTATGGTAGATATAGATTTTTTTAAAGAAAATATTGATATTACAGATTGGAGAGAGATTGTAGCCTTAACAGATGATCTTCCCCCTATGCCTAATATTGCTTGGAAAGCTATTGAGCTGTTAGAAAATGAAAATGTATCTGGGCAAGAATTAGGTAGTATTTTATCTAAAGATGCAGCACTTGTAAGTCGAGTATTACGAATCGCAAATTCTGCGATGTTTGCAAGACAACGAGAGATTGCCACAGTTTCTCAGGCTTCAATGGTTATAGGATATAAAACCTTAAAAGGTATTATTTATGCTGCAACTGTTAGGCAAATGTATTCTGATATGAGTGAGGCTCAGGCTCTTGTTTGGGAGCATAGCGTTGCCACAGCAATGTTTGCAACAAAAATCAGTGAATTTTTAAAAAAATCATTTGCAGATGAAGCTTTTTTATTAGGGATGCTTCATTCTCTGGGACAACTTGCATTACTTAATTTTAAAGAAACAGAGAAAAAATTTGATGAAGTTTTAAATTTAATTAAGGTTAATTCTTTTGGATATTTTGAAGCAGAACAAAAAGTTTTTGGATTTACTCATGCTTTAGTTGGAGCATTAGTTGCAAAAAAATGGAACTTTCCATTAGAAACGTGTCAAGTAATTCTTCACTATTTGGACCCTTTAGAAAATTTTGTTAATAAAGATTTATTAGAAGAAAAAACATTATTGATTCGTTTATCAAGCATGTTGGCGCATAAATTTAATTTTGGAAGTCCTGAAGGATATTTTATTTCAGATAAGGATATTATAAAAGTTTCCGAAAAAATTGGTCTTGATAAAAAGACATTTAAAAATGATTTAGATAAAATTTGTAATGAAGTAAAAGAAGAATTCAAAAAAGAAAAAGAAAATTATTAATCTTGTTTAATTAATAAACAAAAATAAAAAATTGTATTTATAAGAAATGAAAGTGGAAAACTTTAGCAACCTTTTTAGTAAAGTTGAGGGTAGCCCTTATTAAAAAGCTACCCTCAAAAGGTGAAAGTCTATTTATATTTACGCACGCAATCTGCAACAACATCACAAATGTCATTGTAAGCAGTTTCGTAATTTACGTAAGGAAGCTCCTTTCCTGTAATCATTTTTGTTAAATCTTTGTATATAATTCCCCCGTTTTCAAGTTCATCCTCTTCGAGCCTTGGCATATTAGGAGTTTGCCCCGTCCAATCATATTTATTTCTAAGGAGTTCTCGAAAATATTCCTTGGAAAATTGTTTAGGACGTTTTCCTCTATCCAAGTCGGAATAAAATCCGACAAGATTAAAATATCTTGCAGAATCGGCATTGGGCGCTTCATCTGCCCAAATGACTTCTCCATCGAGGACTCCGAACTCGAATTTGCAATCTGCAAGTAACAGATTTTTTTCTTGCATCAGCGAAGTTATTTCTGAAAAGAGTTCATATCCTTTCCAGATAGCTTCTTGAACAAGATCTTGATTGTATCCTTCGTTTTCTGCAAGCATTTGTTCTTGAGAAATCGGCTCATCATCTTTTGATTTCCTAGTTGGAGTAAACAAAGGGGTGTCACCAAAATCAAAAAATTCCGTAAGCCCTTCATCTAACGTGAGACCGTAATGCTCTCCTCTAGATCCTTGCATATAATCTTTGTATAAAGATCCCATAAAGATCCTTCTAAAGACAAATTCGTAAGGGATCATTTGAAGTTTTCTTCCAACTGTTACGGTCGGAAAAGGGTTCTCGATAGTCCAATTTTCTGCTACATGACCCATTTCTTCAAAAATATATCGATTCTGGGCGTTTAACGCCTCAGCTCGATACGGCATCGGTTGGGTCGAGTTATAGTTGAAAGCAGACCAACGATAATTAGTGACTGCTAACAAATAATCATCACCGATTTCTCCGAGCGATCGCACCTTTCCATTGCGACAATTCTTAAGTCCAAAGGGGTTAAGATTGAAATTGATCAATCCTTTCAATGCCTCTTGAATCTTTTGATTCATTTTTACCTTTCTAATAAACCTTGTTAATAACGTATTTTCCACTTCCCGAAGTGAAAGATACTATCAAATAAAACCATGTTTGTCGATGCTGTTTTGTTAAAAATGACTAAATTTAAGATAATGAAATTGAAGTTTTATATTGAGAAAAAAATAAAGAATTTTTTAGTAAAATTAATAGAAAAATGAAGCTGATTTTTTTTAAAATATGTTTAATTGTCTTAAAATCAACTAGTTAGCTATTGTTTTTAATAAATAAAAATTTTTGAATCAAAAACTTATTTTGTGATGATAAAAAACTCGTGACAGGTTAATTCTTTTTAAAGTTTTTAATTTTTATAGGGCAAATTAATAATTAAGAAATTTGTCTTTAGAAAAGTATTTTTTTCATAGAGGTTTTATTATGGCAGGAGTAGTAGCAAGTCCAGCAAGTAGCCAAACAACTGTAGCTAAACAGGCGCCGAAAGTTAAAGATAGTGCAGAATTAAGTAGTGCAAGTTTTTCTCCTAGAGCTCGAGAAGAATTGCGTAAACCTAACGGCATAGGAGAGAAACAAGAAGTTAAAGTTACAGCGAAGAAGTTAGGACAAGATCAATATGGCCGTGATACATACTCTGTAACTCCACCTGAGGGGGTAAGCTTATGTACTGCAAACGGCGTTAAGTATCAGTCAGCTCAAGATGGGACAGTTAATGTTAGCATTTCTGATGGTTATAAAATGACTTTATATCTTTACGATGATGTAAATAGCCAATTATTAAGAGATGCAAACGGGAATCCTCAAACCATGGTAGTTGTTAATACGGCAAGTAGTCCTGAAATTCAAACGACAAATATTTCGGTATCAACAGAGTCAAAAAAGCTTGAAACAAAGGAAGTAGTAAAATCAGAAGTAAAACTAGAGAAGAAAGAAAAAACAGAAGAAACTAAAAAAATAGAAAAGGATACTGAAAGTGATAATACGATCATGGTGACAAAAGGAGACACAAAACAGGATCTTTATGGCAGACCGTATTCAGAATTTTCTGTAAAATTAGCAGATGGAATAAATTTATGTACTGCAGATGGAAGAACATATCCTAAAAATTCTGACAGTACTACGACTGCACGTGTTTTTGTAGGAAGTAAAGCAACTTATTACTTAAGAGATAATCAAGGGAATTTTATAAAAAATAATGATGGAACTTTTAAAACTGTACAGGTTGTTAACAATAAAGAAGATGGTGGATCATCAACAAGTACGCCTAATCCAAGCACATCGACTACAACAACTAGTCGACAAGAAACGTCTCCACGAACTACAAGCCCTGACCATACGACAACAGTTCCTACGGGAACACAATCTACTACAGGAGCTCAAACATCAACGAGTCCTGATTCTTCAGTTAAATTGGCCGAGGGGCTAGTTGAGTTAAATAAGGTAACTGAACAGAAAAATGTTACTGTACAAGTTCCTATATACGGTCCATTTGGTGGATATCGTGGAACTCAAAGTGTAACGCAAAAAAGAAATGTATCTACAACGCAAGTGACTGTAAATCTTGAAAATGGAGAGGAAGTTTTTCTTGCAAATGAAAATAAATCACTAAGAGCTGATGAGCAAGGTAAAATAAAATTTAATACTGACGTACCTGTAATATTTATAGCAAAAAAAGGTGGCCAACCTAGAGTTTATAAAGTAGATTCTAATAGTAAAGCATGTACTGATATTACAAATGAAAGGGAATCAGATGAAGCTATTAAAAAGTATAATACAAGAGAGCTCTCTCTTACTGAAGGAACTGAAAATAAGGTTGGAAGCCTTATTTATTTGCAACGCAATGACAATGGTGAAGTTTCAAAAATTGAAATAAAAAATAGCAATGGTTATAGTAGCTCTCTAACAAAAGATAAAAACGGAAATTGGATTGATAAAGATAAAAAAGAAGTAACTAATATTTCACTAAAGGCAAACGGAGAACTTTCTTTTAGGACAAGAGAGGAGAATGATGAAAAAAATATTAGGTACGTTCATACAATTGATAAAGATGGAAAGTACAAAAAGGAAGAGTGCAAATATTCATTATTAGAGGCTAGTAAAGGGATTTGTGGTGTAGAATATACAGAGTTTGGCACTCGAACAGATCCTGAGATGCCTGATGTAACGACTAGGCGTGGATTTGTAAATGATGTTAATACTCAAAGACAAGATGCCGAGACAGCGATAGCAAAAGCTATGGAAAAAGGAACTCCACCAGTATTTTTTTCAAGTTTTCATGGCAATGTCAATTATAATCAAGGAACAGGGAGGAATTCTCAATGGGTTAGTACAATAAATGACGCCGCAAAAAAATTAGGCTATGATGGGCCGATAGTAATATTAATGAATCATTGTCATTCTGGTGTTACTCAGCAAGAGCAGGAAATTATGAAACAACTTCCTAATGGTTCAATTTTGATAAAGTCTCAAGATAGTCGAATGGCGCAGTACAATCCAAATGTGCCTCACTCTGCAGACGGAAGTACTCTTGAACAAGAACAAAATGCCTCTGTTATAAGTTCTGTAAAATATTTTGGTGATGAAGTAATCTATTGGGGGAATAATCCTACTGTTGCAGTCACAGGGGCAAAAAGTGATGTAAAGATATTTTCGGAAAATGGATACTACCCAGGAAGTCGTAATCAGGATCTTCCAAATTTGGATAGTGCACAAATACAAGAAGTTCTTAACGCTTCGAAAATGAATGAAAGACTTACTTCTCAATCAGAATTTTTACTTCGTTGTTTGACCTTCGCCGAGCAAGAGACAAACCAGTAAAATTTAAAGTTTGAAAGCCACGGATAGTAATGCATAATTTTGAATTCTGAATGCATAGTTGTTATTGCAAAAAAAAGGTCACCACAAAGGATAAATTCTAGTAAATTCTAGGGTAAATTCTAGGACATCCACATCTTTTTAGTAAATACTAGAGTAAATACTAGAGAGTAAATACTAGGACATGCACTAAAGGATTCCCAATTTTGGACACTATAAAAAGGTGCGAAAAAATGGATTTTAGCTAAGACATGAATAGAAATCATTCAAAGACAGCATAAAGAAGCAAACGAAGAAGCTGTTTTGTATAAAAATTCAAAAAAGATCTCAAAAAAATATAAAAAATGGAAAAAAAGTATTGTGTTTTTTCTGGTTTTTGTGTAGTATATTTATAGTGTATAGCACTATATTGAAAGTGTTAAAATTAGGAGGTTTTTTATATGGCAATTCCAAAAGATATTTTAGCTTTAAAACCAAAAAACACTCGCGTAAAAGCAACTAGTAAACCCAATGAATACAACGTTATAAAAAGGACTTGTATTTTAAAAGATGGAAAGCCAATGCCTAAAGAGCTTGGTACCGTTGGGAAAATAATTGATGGAAAATATATTCCACTTGCAAATGTTAAGTATGATGTTGAGTTTAAGACGTATGGGACAGTGGCGATAGTTGAAAAGGTGAGTAAGGAAATTTTTTATGATTTATGTAAATTTTACCCTGTTGAAGATGCAAAGAAATTATATGTCATAGCATTACTTAGAAGTATAAACGAAGACATAAAAGACGAAGAGATAAACGTAGAATACCAAACAAGTTTTGCATCGGAGTTTTATCCAAAACTTGGAATAAGCTCAAATACCATTAGCCAGTTTTTAGAAAAGATTGGAAAGAAGACTACTCTTATTGAAGAGTTTATGAATGATAGAATTAAACAATACTCGGGACATCCCATGGTAATAGACGGGATGTTAAAAAGTAATACGAGTGAAACAAATATTTACTCTGAATATTCAAGAAAAGGAAGGATAAGAGGAATAGAAAATATAAATTTAATATATGCATATGATTTAAGTAATAAGGAGCCTGTGGCGAGTGCTCCATATGAAGGAAATATGTTAGATTTTACGGCATTTAGAGATTTTATTGAAACATATCCTATAGAAAATGGATTTATAATCATGGACAAAGGGTTTGATGAAAGCATATCAAAAGAGCAAATAAATAATCTTAATACGAAATATATTATTCCAATAAAGAACTCTTCTAGTGTTATAAAAGAAAATGAATTGAATAAAAATTTTAAGAGTTGTTTTAAATTTGAAGAAGATAGTATTAGATGTAAAAAGGTACAAATCGGAAATAAATATTATTTTGCATTTAAAAGTAGCGAGATGAAATCAACTCAAGATAAAAGTTATATCAATCGCACGTTAAAGAGAGGTGAATTTAGTGAACAAACGTATCAAAAAAAAGAAGAGTATTTCGGGTTAATTATATTTGAAAGTAATGCAGATTTTGAGTTGAAAGATATTTATAAAGCATATAAACAACGTTGGGAAATAGAGTGTTTATTTGCAAAGTATAAAAATATAATAAACAGAACAGAAGAAAATGTTCATGGAACATACAGATTAATGTCATCAGAATTTATAAACTTTCTTTCGTGCATAATGATTTCAAGAGTAAAAAAATTATTGAATACTACTGAGCTACAAAAGCAATATTCGCTTCCTGTTACAATGCGTTATCTTAGTAAATATGTAAAAAAAAGAGCTCCTCGTCGTCCCACTGTTTGGGTCGATGTCGCTATGCTTAAATACATTAAAAATATCTGCTCCATTTTGCATATATAGTGTCCAAAATTGGGAATTCTTTAATGCACACCTTTTAGCTTTAAAATTTACATGTCTTTAAATATTCTTTGCTTAAACCTCCCCCCAAAATCTAGCCCTTAAACTATTTTTTTTAAAAATTCTCGTGTTTGATTTTTAAATTTTTAGAACTTCTTTGTCTTAGATCTTAAAATCTATAAACTTAGCGTGACTATTAAATTGATTTTTTGTGATTTGTAAAATTTTTAGAACTTTTATTTTTTCTAGCAAAACATTTTTGTCGCTAGCATAACACCTCTTGTCCACTTTTGACCTATGTTTAATGCTTGAACTTTTATCGTATCTTTATTTGCCATAAATAGGGAAAAACCTTTATTTACTTTCTCTAAATTTTCAATCCAATCTTCTTTTTCTATCTTTAATCTGTCAAATATTGGCTCTAAATTACTTGGTATCTTTCCTCTCTTTTCTGCCTTTAACTCTCTTCCTGCAAAATCTAATAGCTTAAGATATTCTCCTAAGCTTATTGAAAAAACTCCTCCCTTGTTTTTTTCAATCGATAAAAGCCAGCTATCTCTTTTGCTTTCTATTTTTAAACTTTCTAATTTAAATCTCTTTAAGTTCTCTTTTTCTTTTAGCTTCTCTTTCGCCCTAAAGCTCTTTATCCTTTCATAGGCACTCGTAAATATACTCTTTTCTGGAACTGTCGATATGCCTGCCCTTATAGGATTTAAATCTATATATAACGCACATTGAAGCATACTTGCTTCATCACATACTCTTTTACAAGCAAACCTCCCTTCCCAAAAACGTCCCGTACAGTCATCCTCTTTATTTGCTCTTCTTGCTATATATTCACTAATTGATTTCATAAACCAACTAATATTAGTTAATCTTTTTCTTAGTTCCCTCATCTTCTCTTTATCCATAAGCATTATTTCTATTTCTTTTTCCATTACTTTTGGATTCTTCGGATAAAGCTTTCTCCATCTTATTGCCACTTCTTCATTAGTTAATTTCTCTAATTTTCTATGATTCACTTTTAACATTACGTGCAAATGATTACTCATAACAGAAAAATTTAAAATATCAACGCAAAATATATAACTTAAACTCTTTAATCTTTCTTGCACCCATCTTTTCCTATGATCGTAATTTTTTTGTGTCAAAAGATCATCGCCACACAAAAAACATCTTCTAACACATCTTGTAATGCAATGATATACAAAATCTTCTCCCTCTATCACCACATCTTTTCTAGGCCTTGTCATAAAAATAACTCCAAAATAAAGAAAATAAAAAAAGCAAAGATACAAAATCTTTAATTAGTCTATTACTAATCAAATTTTTCTATCTTCTATTTTCTTTATTCGAAA